>DUNJ01000058.1 GCA_012839395.1 Tepidimicrobium sp. | reverse complement strand
GGAAACGCCTATGTTTCATTACTACCTATTATTGACACTGGGGCTATCGTTACACTGAAAGGTTTTGAATATGGATTGGATAGAGCAAGGATAAATTTTAGCTCAACACTAGGGGTAAGCAATAGAATAATAGGGGGACAAGGACATATATTGATTCATAAGGGGAAATGTTTAGTAATAGTTTCAAAGGATTGATATTTGGACAAGTGTCTGACCGGTAGGTTAGACACTTATTTTTTTATTATGTAACCAAAGCATTTATATGGAATAATATAAATAAGAGCGTATTATTTAGGAGGGAGGATTATGAAACGCATTCTTTATAGGTATAAATATAGGAAAGCGATAGGAATTATTTTGGGGATAGCAGGTTTTTTAATTATAATGAGCGTAGTGCCGATTATAGAGACCTTATTAGTTGTAATAGGTGGTATATTGATGGTGATGGGATTTTTGATTTTGAAATAGAATAAGGCTTCCAGCTGTTTGAATTTTGGAAGCCCTATGGGTTATAATGCTCTTTCTACATAACCAGATCGCAAGCATCTAGTACAAACTTTTATTTTTTTAGCACTACCGTCTACTATAGCCCTTACATTTTTAATATTAGGGGACCAGCCTCTCCTACTCTTTCTATTTGAAAAGCTTATTTTGTTTCCGAAAGTCTTTCCTTTTCCGCATATTTCACATATTCTTGCCATTATGAGCACCTCCTTAGCAAATTTACAGTATTATAGCACAACCATCTCGCGGATGATAACACACTATATTTTAACATAGAAAACGGTATAAAATCAACCGAAATAACAATATAATATAGTAATTGGTTGAACTATTTAATTTAATAGGGTAAAATATACCCATATAGTAATAAGAGGATGGGGAGGCGATATTAGATGCCAGCTAAAACCGATAATGAATATGGGCATATAAACATAGATGATAATGTTATTGCAACCATAGCAGGTCTTTCAGCTATGGAAGGTTATGGCATAGTAGGTATGGCTAGCAAGAATGCCACCGATGGTTTTTTTGAATTGTTAAAGCGGGATAATCTGTCAAAAGGAGTTAAAATAGCTACCAAGGGAAGTAATGTGACAATAGATCTACATGTTATATTAGAATATGGGGTTAGGATATCTGTAGTGGCTGAAAACATTATAGAAAAGGTAAGATTTAATGTAGAGAACCTAACAGGACTCACAGTAGATAAGGTGAATATATATGTACAAGGGATTAGGGTAGAAAAGTAGTTTAAGGAGGTACCACAATTGAAGACTGTGAAGATAGATGGCACTATTCTAAAAAGGGCTTTTATCGGTGCCACTAAATTTTTGGAAGAACATAAGGAAGAGATAAATTCATTGAATGTATTTCCAGTGCCGGATGGGGATACAGGAACTAATATGGCTTTGACTATGAAATCAGCAATTAAGCAGATAAAGGATTTGGATGAGAAAAATGCTGGAAAAGTCGCATCTGCGGTAAGTACTGGCTCTCTTATGGGGGCAAGGGGAAATTCTGGGGTTATATTGTCCCAACTGTTTAGGGGATTTGCTGAGGGATTAAAGGGTAAGGAGACTATAGGTACTGTTGATCTATCGCAGGCTCTTAAACTGGCCGCCGATACGGCATATAAAGCCGTTATGAAGCCTACAGAGGGAACTATATTAACTGTAGCAAGGGGATGTGCAGAACATGCCCTGTCTATTGCGGAAAAGGAAGATGATATATCTGTATTTATGAAAAGTGTTATTGAACATGGAAATGATGTATTAAACAGGACTCCAGAGATGCTACCAGTTTTGAAACAGGCTGGTGTAGTGGATGCAGGTGGTAGGGGGCTCATGTGTGTATTAGCAGGAGCTTATAAGGCCATGACCATGGATGATATTGAATTGGGTACTACTAGTGAAGGCCTTGTAGAGGTGAGGATTGCAGCACATCATGTAGATTCTGATGATATTGAATTTGGATATTGTACTGAATTTATGATAAATACTGACTATAAAGATTATGAAGGACTTAGGGAGGACCTCTCAAAATTTGGTGATTCTCTGATGGTTGTCGGAGGAGAGGGAATGGTAAAGGTCCATGTTCATACCAATAATCCAGGTAAAGTATTGGAAAAGGCTTTAATGCTTGGGGAATTAAATGACATAAAAATTGACAATATGAGGTATCAACATAGCCATATAATGGAGGATGCACCTCGAGATGGGTTAAAGGAACCTGCTAAACCGATAAAAAAATATGGTTTTATAACAGTTTCCATAGGCGATGGCATAAATAGGGTCTTTAAGGAGTTGAATGTAGATTATATTATACCAGGGGGCCAAACTATGAACCCCAGCACAGAAGATATACTAAAAGCGGTGGAAGAAGTAGAGGCTGAGAACATTATAATATTGCCTAATAACGGAAACATCATCTTAGCAGCTGATCAGGCTAAGGAATTAAGTGAAAAAAGCGTGCATGTTTTCCCAAGCAAGACCATTCCAGAGGGAATTACGGCTCTCCTATATTTTGACGGAGAGCTAGGTGTGGAAGAAAATTTAGCAAACATGGAAGAAGCGGTTAGCAATGTTAAGACGGCCCAGGTTACATATGCGGTTCGAGATACTGAAATGGGTGAGGTAAGGATTAAAAAAGATGATATAATTGGGATTTCAATGGGTGAAATAATTGCCACTGGAGAAGATGTTCAAGAGGTTTCTTTGGATTTAATCAAAGCTATAGTTGACGAAGATGCATCTCTGATAACCATTTTTTATGGCAATGATATAGGGGAAGACAAGGCCAATGAACTGTCTGAGAAGCTTCATGATGAATTTGAGGATTTTGATATAGAATTGATATTTGGTGGCCAACCACTCTATTATTATATAATTTCAATAGAATAAAATTCCCTACCATCTGGTAGGGAATTTTATTTAGATATATGGATAGGAATAGGAGGATGTTCATGTCTGTTCAATACGTTAAGGGAGTAGGACCCAAAAGGGCAGCTAAATTGAAAAGGCTTGGTATAGAAACCATTGAAGACCTTCTATACTATATTCCAAGGGAATATGATGACAGGTCTAATTTTAAAAGGATATCTCAATGCATAGATGGAGACAAGGCAAGCCTAAGAGTAGAGGTGTGTGGATACCCTTCTAAATTGAGGCCTAGAAGAAACTTATCTATATTGAAGATTCCCGTTAAAGATAGTTCGGGATTTGCTAATCTGGTATGGTTTAACCAGGATTATATATCCAATCATTTTTCCTTGGGGGATAGGATAGCGGTTAATGGGAAAATAAGCATACGCGGAAATGAGATACAAATAATGAATCCAGTCTTTGAAAAGGAAAAGGGGAATAGGGTTGGAAGAATAGTTCCAATCTATTCTCTTACGAATAAATTATCCAATAATGAGATGGTCAATATAATGCGAAATGCGATAAGGGACTACGTTGAAAAATTGCCTGAGGTACTTCCAAAATGCTTAAGGGATGAATTGAAGTTGCTACCTATCCATAGGGCCATTAAAGGTATTCATTTTCCAAAAAACAGGGAAGAATACCTAGCGGCAAGGAGAAGGCTAGCCTTTGAGGAGTTGCTTGTGCTGCAATTAGGCCTACTTTTGATTAAAAATAGAAGGGCCGATACGAGATCGGGAATAAAGTTTCCAGCAATTGATGGGATGAATACCTTTATAGACAATCTTCCCTTCGAATTGACCAAAGCCCAAAAGAGGGTATTTAAGGAGATAGAAGCAGATATGAAAAGTAAAAAACAGATGAACAGGCTTATCCAGGGGGATGTGGGTTCGGGCAAGACAATAGTGGCCATACTTGCAATGTTTAAGGCCTGGAAATCTGGTTATCAATCCGTTATGATGGTACCTACCGAAATTTTAGCTACCCAACACTATGAATCAATATCTAGATTTTTCTCAGATTACAATATATCTTGTGCCCTATTAACGGGTAGTATCCCCAATAGGGAGAAGGAAAAAATATTGAGTGATTTAAAAAGTGGGAAGATAGATGTGCTTGTAGGGACCCATGCGGTGATACAGGAGAATGTAGAATTTGCTAGGCTAGGCTTGGCTATAACGGATGAACAGCATAGGTTTGGAGTTGAACAAAGGGCCGTATTAACTCAAAAAGGCATCAATCCAGATATCCTAGTGATGACTGCCACACCTATACCAAGAACTTTAGCCTTAATCCTGTACGGAGATTTGGATATTTCCATTATCGATGAGCTGCCCCCGGGCAGAAAGCCGGTTGAAACCTATGTAGTTGGCCTGGGTATGATAGACCGAGTTAATAGCTTTGTTAAAAAACAGCTATTATTGGGAAGACAGGCCTATATTGTATGTCCCTTGATTGAGGAAAGCGATAAATTGAAGGCGAGGTCAGCAGAGGAACTATATGTTTCGTTAAAAGATGGGGTATATAGGGAATTTAAAGTTGGCCTGCTTCATGGTAATATGAAGGCGAAGGAAAAGGAATCCATTATGGATAGCTTTAAGGCTGGTAATTTAGACGTACTTATTTCCACTACTGTAATCGAAGTGGGAGTTAATGTTCCAAATGCAAATATTATGATTATTTATAATGCGGAAAGATTCGGCCTAGCTCAACTCCATCAGTTGAGGGGTAGAATAGGAAGAGGTCAATATCAATCCTATTGTGTTCTAATAAATGAGGGTAAGACCAGGATCTCTAGGGAGCGAATGAGAGTTCTGCAAAAATCAAACGATGGCTTCTATATATCCGAAAAGGATTTGGAATTAAGGGGGCCTGGTGAATTTTTCGGTACTAGGCAGCATGGCATACCAGATCTTAAGGTGGCTAATCTTTTTACAGATATGGATATGCTAAAAATAGCACAATTAAAATCCAAGGAAATATTAAAGGAGGATTATTTATTGTTGAGCGATGAGTATCTACCATTGAGACAAACTATAATAAATATGTTTAAGGATAGGGTTAATGATTTAATTTTCAATTAGACTATAAATTCTCCTACAAAATATGATAAAATATATATAAGAAATATGGGGTGATTTTTTGAGGGTAATTTCCGGCATAAGAAAAGGCTATAAGATAAGGGCACCTAAGGGAAGGGATACTAGGCCTACTAAGGATCGAATTAAGGAATCTATGTTCAACATATTGGGAAATATCAGCGAAGAAAGTATTGTATTGGATTTATATGCTGGATCTGGTTCTATAGGGATTGAATTTTTGAGTAGGGGTGCAAGGAAGGCTTATTTTGTAGATGGGTCACATTGGAGCATTAAGGCTATCAAGGAAAACTTAATACATACTAAGTTGAGGTCCAATTCGGAGATTATAAGGAGTAATTCTATTAAGGCCATTAAGTTATTAGGTAGAAAGAAGATTAAATTTAATTATATCTTTATGGATCCCCCTTTTGGACAAGATTTGACTAGGGACACCCTTCTAAAGATAATACAGCCCTGCCTTATCCAATACATC
>DUNJ01000057.1 GCA_012839395.1 Tepidimicrobium sp. | reverse complement strand
TCTACCTCCATTATTTCATATCACAATTATATCATAATACTCTATGAAAGAAATTAAATAAATACCAATAAAAAAGTGGCCATGAATGGCCACTTTTTTATCCTAACCTCTTGTACACCGTTTCAAGTATACTATCCCTTAATTTTTTTCCATCTTGGAGTAATTGCTCCATCTTCTCCTCTATCCTATCTTTGTATTCTTTATCCTTTATACTAAGTAAGTTGATCTTCACGTTGAATAGGGATCCTTCCACCCCTGCAGCTGCCAACAAAGCTCCTACTCCTACATCGGTAATTGCATTTACATTACCATAATCTGCAAATACCCTTTGTAATTTTAGTACTCTGAAGCATTCTTCTGCAGCCTTTAAAGGAACTTCTAAGGCTACCTTATATCCTTCTTGAATGGCTTCAGATCTCTTTGTCTTTTCCTCTTCAGTTTCCTTAGGCAATTTAAAGGCCTGCATTACACCATCAAATGCCGTAGTATCTTCATGTACGATCTGATTTAATCTTTCTATACTCTTCTGTAATTCAGCAAAATCTTCATCCATTTTCTTTTTAACATCTTCATCCAATTCTTCATAGACTTTTTTACCTATTGTCAAATTCCCCACCATAGATGTCAAGGCAGTACCTAAGCTACCCGCCAAAGCTGCAACACTACCGCCTCCTGGAGTAGGATCTCCCGATGCTACTTTGGTTACATAGCTTTGTACACTTTCATTCGTTATCATTTAACCCACCACCGTTCAATTATTAATAGGAGTTATATCCAGTTACCCTACATAAAGGTAATCCTATCCTAGTAAATTATATTATATATAGCTAGCATAATCAAATGGGGGTTACTCCACTTTTTCACCTTTTAGGAAACCGCTTTCATATTCTTTTAAGATTTTTACTACTTGTGGTGATAATATCAAGAGTCCTACGATATTAGGTAATACCATAAGCCCATTAAATAGATCGGCTAGGTCCCATACTATATCGACGGCAAGAACCGAGCCAAGCAATATAAATACTATTACTATAATTCTATAAGGTGTAAGTCCTTTGGTTCCAAATAAAAATTTAATATTGGCTTCACCAAAATAATACCATGCTATTATAGTTGAAAATGCAAAGAAGAATAGGCTAATTGCTATAAACATCGCTCCAATATTTCCAACCGCTGTTGCAAAGGAGGCTTGAGTCATCTCGATACCGGTTAAGCCAGATGTATGCCCTCCCATCATAACATTCACCAATGCCGTTATAGTGCATACTACAATGGTATCAAATATAACACCAAATATTGCCACCAAACCTTGCTCTGCTGGATGATTTACCTTTGCTACTGCATGGGCGTGAGGTGTGGAACCCATCCCCGCTTCATTGGAGAATAATCCTCTTGAAATTCCATATCTTATGGATTCTTTTACCGTAACACCGATAGCACCTCCAGCCACTGCCTTAGCTGAAAAAGCAGATGTAAATATAAGCTTAAACGCCGGAATAATTTGGGTATAGTTCAAGACCATTATTATAATGCCGCCACCTACATATAGAACAGCCATAAAAGGTACCACTAGTTCCGTAAAAGAAGCAATTCGAGTAAGTCCACCAATAAATATCAAAGCTGCAATAACTGCCGCTATTATTCCGCCCACTACCGGAGGTATCTTAAAGGCTGAATTTAGGGCTACTGCAATCGAGTTAGATTGAACCATATTCCCTACAAATCCTAGCGCTATTATTATGGAGATAGCGAAAAAGCCCGCTAAAAATTTACTATTAGTCCCTTTTCTCAAATAATAGGCCGGCCCTCCCACTACTTCCCCATCAACCCTATCCACATATGTTTGTGCTAAAACTGCCTCTCCAAATATGGTACCCATTCCAAATAGAGCACTCATCCACATCCAGAAAACGGCACCAGGTCCACCAGAAGCTATTGCAGTTGCTACACCCGCCAAGTTTCCAGTTCCTACCTGAGCAGCTATAGCAGTTGCTAAAGCTTGGAAAGATGACATACCATCTTGATCCGCTTTTTCTCCTTTTTTAAACATATCGCCAAATACTTGCTTGTGTATCCTTTTAAACTGGCGAAACTGGGGAAACCTTAAGCGAATAGAGTAATAGATACCCGTTCCTAATAATAGGAAAATCAAAAGTTTATCCCATAAGAGACTATTTAAAAAATCCACTATACCTACAAAATCCATAATTAAACCTCCTCCTTGTTTTAATATTTATACTCTCATTGCTTCTTTTAATGGTGTGTCTAAATTATAACATACTTTCCATACATTTCAAGGGCATTTTTCTAAATTTTTCAAATCTAATGATTTTTATTGTAGTTTTACTATGTGTTTTGATAGGGAAGGGGGAATAATTTTATTTTAAAGAACTGGACTTGTTAAATAGTTAACCAAACCTTTCGGTACTGTCCACCGTTCAAACAAAGAGTTCCAGCAAAGTAGTAGGTATATTAATTAAGGATCCCATATAATCCTCCTAAGACTTATTTCTGTTGGATTATGCGCTATACCCATGTATACAAAAACATTCCAATATTACAATTCCTTTATCTGTTTTCAGTCTATAATCAACACCTTGTATAACCACAAACTCATTTCTTAGGTAACAAATAGCCGCTCGAGGAATAAAATGTAATAATCATCTTGAAAAGGGAGGACCTAAATGTGGAAACATTCCTTATAGTCTTTACTCTATCCTTAGATGCCTTTGTAGCTAGTATAGCCTATGGTACTAATAGAATTGAAATGCCATTTAAGTCTATGGTTATAATCGACATCGTTTGTACCTCTCTCCTTGCAATCTCTGTTTTTTTGGGGACCTTAGTAAGGAACATATTACCCCAAAACTACACTAGTATAATAAGTTTTCTGATATTGATGCTATTAGGAATATATTATCTGTTAGAGGGCGTAATAAAGACCTATATTAAGAAAGTTTTTATTCTAGATAAGGAATTTAAATTTAAACTGTTTGATATATGGTTTGTGATCACAGTCTATATGGATGAGATTAAAGCCGATTTCGACAATTCTAAAATCCTTAGCCTAAAAGAGGCGCTATACCTAGGTATTGCTCTATCTTTGGACTCATTAGCCATAGGTTTTGGTTCTAGTCTGAGAAATATAAATTGTATAGGTGTAATATCATTATCCTTAATCGCTAATATGGTTGCAATTTGGGGCGGATTGGCTATTGGCAAGCGATTTATAGAAAGAACAAAGGTCAATTTGTCCTGGCTAGCAGGCATCATATTAATCATATTAGCTTTTTTAAAACTAAAATAGGAATGTTTCACGTGAAACATTCCTATTTTAGTCCATAATCAATTCAATAATCCTCTCTAAATCTTCATAACCATAGAATTCTATTTCGATTTTTCCCTTGTCCCTCCTCGTGACTAATTTCACCTTAGTTCCAAGGGTTCGCATTAAATTATCCTCTATTTCTCTAATCATAGGATCCTTTTCATGTGTTTGATCCTCTTTATAAGTTTTAGCCCTAAGTTTATCGCCATCCTTTATCATCTTTTCCGTATCCCTAACATTTATATTTCTCTCAGCTATAGATTTTACAATCTTTTTACGTTCCCTCTCATCTTCTATGCCAAGTAGGGCCCTTCCATGGCCGCTACTTATCTTGCCCTCTGCTATATAACTCTTAGTTTCCTCATCTAACTTTAATAGCCTCACCGCATTTGCAATATAGGACCTGCTCTTGCCAACAGCCTCTGCAACTTTTTCTTGGGTCAACCCATATTTCTCCATCAATCCTTGAAAGGCATAAGCTTCTTCTATAGGATTTAAATCCTCCCTCTGTATATTTTCAATCAAAGCTAGTTTTGTGGCTTTAGCCTGATCTACTTCTTTTATTATACAGGGTATCTTTTCTAACTTAGCTATCTTTGCCGCCCTCCACCTTCGTTCTCCAGCTATTATCTGGTAAATACTTCCCTGTCGTCTAACTACTATAGGTTGTATAACCCCATACGCTTTAATGGAAGATGCTAATTCCATTAAAGAATCCTCCTCAAAATCTTTCCTTGGTTGGTCTTGATTGGGTTCTATTAAATCTATATCCAAATCCAATATGGATCCATTCGCTAAATCAGAATCTAGTATATCAGCCATAGGGTTTTCTGGTATCAGAGCCGATAATCCTTTCCCAAGTCCCCTTTTTTTAACCACCGATTAAAAACCTCCTTCTAATAGATATAAAAATTCTTCTGCTAAATCACCATATGCCTCAGCTCCTTTTGATTTAGAGTCGTAATCTATAACGGATAATCCATAGCTAGGGGCTTCGGCCAACCTTACATTTCTAGGTATTATTGATGTATAAACCTTGCCTCGAAAATGTTTCTTTACTTCCTCGACAACTTGAATCGATAGGTTTGTCCTACCGTCAAACATGCTAAGTACAACACCCTCAACTTCTAGCTCCGGATTCAGCCCTCTTTTTACAAGCATTATGGTGTCTATCAGCTGACTAACCCCTTCTAATGCATAGTATTCACATTGAATTGGTATCAATACACTATGGGATGCAGATAGCCCGTTGATACTCAACAAGCCTAGAGATGGAGGGCAATCAATAAAAACAAAATCATAATCCATGGCAATATTATCTAAGTTTTTTCTTAAAGCTAACTCCCTATTTTCCATTTCAATCATCTCTATTTCTGCACCTGCTAAATCCACATTTGAGGGGATTAAATCTACATTTTCTGCTGAAGTCTTTTGTACGATCTCAGCTAATGCTACGCCGCTTACAAGGGAATGGTATATAGATAAATTTAAATCCTTTTTATCTATTCCAAGCCCGCTAGTTGCATTACCTTGAGGATCTATATCTACGATTAGTACGTTTTTTCCTAGCTTTCCCAATGCCGCGGCTAAATTTATTACCGTTGTGGTCTTTCCCACTCCACCTTTTTGATTAAATATGGTAACTATTCGTGCCATTACTACACTCCTAAAACGTATATTTTATTATATAATATCAGATTATTAATGGAAAATGAATTCCTTTTCAATAAAATTTCGACAAATAGACAGGTAAAAGATGGAGGATCCCCTAAATGCTCGGAGGCAAAATGTTTCACGTGAAACATTTTGCCTCCAATACCTAACCTTTAGGAATTTGTATAGTTACTTCTATGGAATCACCCATATCCTCTTCCCTATATCTTACATCTACACCGCTTTTCTTTATCACGGCATAGGCTTTTTTAATAGTATTTATATATATACGAGTGCTAATTAAGCTCTTTACATTTTGATTCTGTTTCTGATCCTTTCCTTTAATTAGGTCATCCAATATATTGTTTACCAATGCCTCAGTTCTGCTCACATTCAATTCGTTTTTTATTATTTTATTCAACACGTCCCTCTTCAGCTTATCATCAGAGAGCTTAAGTAAGGCTCTGCCATGTCTTTCCGTAAGCCCATGGTCCAATAGATCCCTTTTAATATCAAGAGGCAATTTTAGCAATCTTAGTTTGTTTGCGATAGTTGATTGACTTTTTCCCAACTTTTCTGCCAATTGTTGTTGAGTAAAACCATGATCAATTATTAAATTATTATAACCTTCTGCCTCTTCTATAAAGTTTAAATCTTCCCTCTGTAAATTTTCTATTAACGCAATCATAGCAGATTCGTTATCCTTATAATCCACAATGATAGCAGGTATTTCCTTAAGCTCAGCCAATTCCGAGGCCCTCAATCTTCTTTCACCAGCTATAAGCTCATAATTATGATCTTTTAACCGTCTTACACTAATTGGTTGGATTAATCCGAAAGATTTTATCGATTGGCTTAATTCCTCCAAAGATTTTTTATCAAAGTCCTTTCTTGGCTGGTACGGATTTGGTCTAATAGCTTCTAAGGGAATCTGTTTTATTTCTGGTTGTATATTTTTCATTTCGATCCCTCTCTTGATATACATTGATATTTCTTTACCTTTTATATTCAATAAAAGTATGTTTTTTCCTTCCTTTTATGTGAAGTTTTTTCCGTCAAATTTCATCTCTTTATAACGGTTTTTTCTTTGGATTACCGCCGCCCCTTGGATATTTTGTCGGAGTTTCCATAACCTTTTCGATTACTATCAAACTATGTTTTATATCGCTCAAAGGTAATGTTAAGACTTTAACATCTCTAACCTTACCCCCCAGTATCCTTATAGCCCTTTCCGCCTCCGCTAATTCTTCCTCTACATTTGGCCCTTTCATGGATACAAAATGCCCCCCAACTTTAACAAAGGGTAGGCAGTATTCGGAAAGGGTGTTTAATGTCGCCACTGCTCTAGAAACCACCACATCATAATTTTCCCTATACTCTTCCCTTCGCCCCAATTCCTCCGCTCTGCCATGAATAGCAACAATATCCTTAAACTCCAAGCGATTGATTACTTCGTTTAGAAACCTGATCCTCTTGTTTAAGCTATCCAATAACATCATGTCCAAATTTTCCTTAACTATCTTCAAAGGGATGCCAGGAAATCCCCCTCCTGTCCCGATATCTATAACCCTTTCGCCACTGTTAAACAATTCTGTTGATAAAAGAGTAATGCTATCTATCAAGTGTTTTATATCCACTTCTTCATTGTCGGTTATAGATGTTATATTCATTTTTTCGTTCCATTCTAACAATAGCCTCTTAAATAATTTAAATCTACTAATACTTCTTTCATTTAAATTTATGCCTAATTCCTTGCTCCCAGCTATTAATGTATCTATATTAATCATCGCTTAAATTCTTTTCCCTCCTTCTCTTTTGCTCTAAATATATTAATAAAACATTTATATCTGCAGGAGAAACCCCTGAAATCCTGGAAGCCTGACCTACAGAATCTGGTTTAATTTGGTTCAATTTTTGCTTAGCCTCGTTACTCAGTCCTTTAATGTTATCATAATCCTCATTTTCAGATAATCTTTTTTCCTCTAGCTTCTTAAACTGTTCTATCTGGGCCATTTGCTTCTTAATATAACCTTCATACTTAATTTGGGTTTCTACTTGAAGTCCTATTTCCCTGGGAAGTTCTTTTCTGTCCTTATCTATATCCTTCAATTCATCATATCTTATTTCAGGCCTCTTTATCAGATCATATAGGCTTGTTGCAGTTTTTAAAGGTGCACTCCCCAACTCTTTTAAAAACTGATTTATGTCCTCGGTAGGCGTTACTCTAGTAGATTTCAACCTTGATAGTTCTCGTTCTATTTGTTCTTTTTTCTCTACTGTCTTCTTATATCTTTCCCTCGTCACTAACCCTATATCATATCCCTTCTTGGTTAGCCTTAAATCCGCATTATCCTGCCTCAATGTTAGTCTATACTCGGCCCTAGATGTCATCATTCTATAAGGCTCATTAGTTCCCTTAGTTACTAGGTCATCTATCAATACTCCTATATATGCCTCTGATCTATCCAGTACAAATGGCTCTTTACCTTTTATATTTAACGCGGCGTTAATACCAGCTATCAATCCTTGGGCAGCAGCTTCTTCATAGCCTGAAGAACCATTGACCTGGCCTGCAAAGAATAAATTCTTTATATCTTTATGCTCTAACGTCCTCTTTAATATCCTAGGATCTATACAATCATATTCTATCCCATAAGCTGGCCTCATAAACTGGACTTTTTCCAACCCAACTATAGTCTTGTACATCTCTATTTGAACCTCTTCTGGTAAAGTGGAACTAACCCCTTGAACGTACATCTCCTTAGTATCTAACCCTTCCGGTTCGATAAATACCTGGTGTTCTTCCCTATCTGCAAACCTAACAACCTTATCCTCTATAGAAGGACAGTATCTCGGCCCTACCCCCTCAGTTTCCCCAGAATACATGGGAGAGCGATGAAGATTTTTCTTTATAATTTTGTGGGTTTCAGATGTAGTATATGTTAGGTAGCAAGGTTGCTGCTCTACATCAAAATTTTTCCCCATATTTAAGAATGAAAAAGGCACTACCTCCTCATCTCCAGGTTGTACCTCCATTTTTGAGTAATCTATAGTATCCCCGTGCACCCTCGCCGGAGTACCAGTTTTAAATCTTCTTAATTTTATTCCCAACCGTGTCAAAGATTCCGAAAGCATATTTGAGGGAGATAATCCCCCAGGTCCGCTCGAATAGTTTACCTCTCCTTTAAATATTCTTCCCTTCAAATAAGTTCCAGTAGCCAATATTATAGCCTTTCCATTATAAATAGCACCTGTTCTAGTAACTATTCCCTTTGCCTCATTGGATTTGACCAGGATTTCTACTACTTCACCTTCCTGTAGTGTAAGATTAGGCTCATTTTCCAGCACTTTCTTTAATTCTATATGATACTTTCTTTTATCCGCTTGAACTCTTAATGAATGAACTGCAGGCCCCTTAGAAGTATTTAACATCCTACTCTGTATAAAAGCCTTATCTATATTTAGGGCCATTTCACCTCCAAGAGCATCTATTTCCCTAACTAAATGTCCTTTTCCGGTACCTCCAATATTTGGATTACAAGGCATATCCGCTATTGCATCCAGACTCATGGTTAAAGCTAAGGTTTTCATACCCATCCTACTACTTGCCAGTGCTGCTTCACACCCTGCATGCCCAGCACCAATTACTATAACATCATAATCTCCAGCCAAAAATTTCTTTATCTCCTTTTTCAATATCAACACCACCCCTAATAAACCTATTTACCGATACAAAATTCCGAAAATATTCTATCCAATATATCTTCCCCTACAGCATCCCCAGAAATCGCACTCAAGTTTTCCCAACAATTTCTTATATCTACTTCAATACAATCCAAAGGTACGTTGGATAAAATCGCTTCCAACCCACTCTTCATATTCTTATACGCCTTATTAAGCTGATCCCTGTGCCTCATATTGGTGATTATAACGTTGCTTTCAACTTCTAAATCCCCTGCATAAAACATATTTTTTATTTCTTGCTCCAATTCATATATACCTACTCCTTCAATAACGGATGTATTTATCATCCTGTAATCGGGCAATAGTTTGTTCAAATATCCCTTATCCCACTTCCTAGGAAGGTCAGATTTATTTAACAGTACTATAGATCTTCTTCCTCTTATTATGTCTATTATGCTATGGTCATCTTCGGTCAAGTCTTGTGAAACATCAAATACAGCTATTATTAGATCTGCCTTCTCCACCTTATCTTTAGCCCTATCCACCCCCATTTTCTCCACCAAATCCTCTGTATCCCTAATACCTGCAGTATCTATTATTTTTAAAGGGATTCCATCTATATTTACGTATTCCTCTATTATATCCCTAGTAGTTCCAGGTATATCTGTAACTATAGCCCTATTCTCTCTCAATATAGCATTTAGCAAGGAGGATTTTCCTACATTGGGTTTCCCAAGTATTACCGTATTTAGCCCATCCCTAAGTATTCTACCTCTATCGGCAGTATCCAACAATCTTTTTATATCCCGCAATATCGCCTTGGAATCCTTCTCCAATTCATTATAGGTTATCTGTTCTATATCCTCATCTGGGAAATCTATGGAGGCCTCTATATGTGCTATCATCTTTAATATATCCTCTCTAATCCTTCTAACTTCGTTGGATATGCTGCCCTCCAATTGGCTTAAGGATACCTTAAAGGACTCATCAGTCTTAGCTCTAATAATATCTATAACGGCCTCAGCCTGCGAAAGATCTAATCTACCATTCAAAAATGCCCTCTTAGTAAATTCCCCTGGCTCTGCCAATCTAGCACCGTTATCCAATATAAGTTCCAATATTCTTTTTACAGATATAATACCTCCATGACAATATATCTCTACCATATTTTCACGAGTATAGGTATGGGGTTTTCGCATAAATACAATTAGTACCTCATCTATTACCTCGCCATCCTTTGGATCTATTATATGACCATATGTCAGTTTTCTATTTTCCGATTCCTTTAAAGATTTCACGCTCTTTCCCCTAAATAACAAATCTCCTATATCTATCGAGTTTTCTCCACTTATTCTAACTATCCCTATACCAGCCTCACCTATAGATGTAGAAATAGCTGCAATTGAATCTGCCATCAGATGATCATCCTCCCTTGAATTAGAGAAGCCCAGTATAAATACTGGGCTTCTCTAAAGATTATTTGGCCTGAATTACCACTCTTCTATAGGGTTCTTCCCCTTCACTATAGGTATTTATACCATCTTTATATTGCAATGCTGAATGAATAATCCTTCTTTCATATGGATTCATAGGTTCTAATTTTATTGGCCTATCGCTGTACTTTGCTTTTTTACCCATCCTATTTGCCAATCTAATTAAAGTCTCTTCCCTTCTCTTTCTATATCCTTTCACATCGATCAATACCTTTATATACTCATCCCTGTCTCTATTAACCGTCAAACTAGTCAAAAATTGAATCGCATCTAAAGTGTTCCCTCTTTTACCTATTATAATACCCATATCCGATGAATTAACATCTATAATATCGATATTTAAGCATAGCCCTTTCTTTTCTATGGAACAGCTGCCGTTTATGTTCATATATGATAATAGATCATCTATAAACTTTTGTGCCTTCTCTACAGGATCGTTAACGACTGTTACCTTAACTGTAGCATCTTTACCCCCTATAAGTCCAAATAATCCACGGCTGGGTTCCTCAAGAACCTCTACATGAATATCTCTCTCCGTAGCATCCAATTCCTCCAAAGCAACTTTGACAGCCTCATCTACAGTTTTTGAAACCTTAACAACGGACCTCATTCTATCTTGTCTCCTCCTTAATTTTGCCCAAAGACCTGTTGGATATCAATAGCTGGATCACTTGGAATATATTACCTACAACCCAATATAAGGATAATCCCGCCGGAAAGGATCTAGCAGCCCAAAATATCATAAAGGGAAGAATTATATTCATCGTATTTTGAGTCGATTCAACCTTTGGATCTGCTGGCGTATTACCTGCCATTAATTTAGTCTGCAAAAAAGTCGTTAAGCCAGCTAGGAGTGGTAATCCCCAGAGAATAGAATCCGGTTGTTCTAGGTTAGGAATCCATAAAAATCTTTTATTTAAGGCTGCATAAATGTTAGGGTCTTTAAACACATAGGTTATAGGCTCTCTCAAAACTCGGAAGAATGCAATGATAATTGGAAACTGTATAAGCAAGATTAGACAACCAGATGCTGGATTGTATTTATTTTGCTTATATAGCTCCATTAATTTTGCCTGTTGAGTCTGTGGGTCATTTTTATATTTTTTTTGAATTTTCTTTATTTGCGGTTGTAATTCATTCATCTTTGCTGTAGATTTACTCTGATGTAAGCTTACCGGTAAAAGAATTAGTTTAAACAAAATTGTGGTAATTATTATAGCCAAACTATAATAAGAAAAGTATTGTGATTCAATCCCCGTTTTAGAAACCAAATCAAAAACCAATTTTAGTAAACTTCCAAATATATTACCTAAAAAGGCAGTCATCGATTAACCCCCCGTCATTTTAGCGGATCATACCCTCCTTCATTAAAAGGATGACACCTTAATATTCTTTTAACACTTAAATAGGTTCCTTTTAAAAACCCATATTTTTCATAAGCATCGACAGAATATTGTGAACAAGTTGGATAAAATCTGCAATTTTTTCCTATAAATACATATCTAGATATAAATCTCTGGTAAAATTTTATGAATAAAATAGCTATTTTAGCCACTGTTTTACACCCTAATCCTTAAAAATACGAGATACCTTAAATATGTGAAATATAGCACTTTTCAATTGTCTGTAAGATATATCTACAACATTTTTCCTCGGTATAATTATTATATCATATCCTTTCTTTATATTGTCAAAATTTTGCCTACATATTTCACTTATTCGCCTTCGGGTTCTATTTCTTATAACGCTATTACCAAACTTTTTTGTAATAGAAAAACCGATCCTCGAATTTTCCAAATTATTTTCCATTATATATATACCTATATTTCTATTCCAGTAGCTTTTACCCTTTCTATAAACGGTTTTAAAATCCTTGTTGCTTCTTAGCCTATGTTTTTTTTCCATTACAAAACTCCTTTAAACCTTGTAAATAGCATCATATTTAATAAAAAGGCCACCTCTGATGCGGCCTTAAGCAGTTATTCTTCTCCTTCCTTTCCTTCTCCTTCTTCTAATTATTGCTCTACCAGACTTTGTCCTCATTCTCCCCCTAAAACCGTGTTTTTTATTCCTTCTTCTTTTTTTAGGTTGATAGGTCCTCTTCATCTATTACACCTCCTTAAATACTGCATTCTATAGAAACTATATATTGTTTTATTCTATAGGAATTCATCAGCACAAAAAATGTTTAAAAGAAACATAAATACTACTATAGATTATATTTATAGTAGCCTTATATGTCAAGAATTTAAAGTATCCAGGTATAAAATATTCACATTTTTCCTTTCTTGTGGATAAGTTGTTGATATTGATCACTCTTTTTGATATTATTAAATGGCATGTGGATATGTTTTTTATAAGTGTTGAAATTTTCTCTTATACACAATCTGTGGATATCTTGTGTATAAGAATATATTTATCGTTTTCACTTCCCTAACAAAGCTTGATATCAACAGCTTTATTATCCACAGCACTATGTGCTTTTAACCTGTGGATAATTGCCACAGAGCCGACTTATTCACAACTAATTTAACTTTGTTAATTAAATATTCACAAATAAAAAAACAATTCCAAGGAGAATTTCTATATAACTTTTAATTCTTTCTGTGGATATATCTGTTGATAATTTTATATTATACATGAATATACGTTATAAATTTATCACATAAAGGTTATAATTTACTATAAAATGGGAGGATTTATGAAATGGTTTCAAATTTAAATGATATTTGGAATGAAGTGCTTGATTTAATTAAAGTAGAGCTCACCGAAGTAAGTTTTAATACTTGGCTTAAGACCATTAAACCTATGACTATAGCTGATGGTAAAATCATTCTTGCTGCACCTAATGAATTTACAAAGGGCATTTTAGAAGGTAGGTATTTAAATCTTATAGAAAGTGCAATAGTTCAAGTTACAGAAGAAGAATATGGGGTATACTTTACTATTCCGGGAGAAGACATAAATACAAACATTGGACAATCTATATTCACGGATAGCGATATAGAGAATACACAAAGATCTATGTTAAATCCAAAATATACATTTGATTCATTTGTTATCGGAAATAGCAATAGATTTGCTCACGCC
Organism: Tepidimicrobium sp.; assembly: GCA_012839395.1. GTDB lineage: Bacteria > Bacillota > Clostridia > Tissierellales > Tepidimicrobiaceae > DUNJ01. Next base: position 990 of record DUNJ01000057.1, on the reverse strand, counting down.
GCTTCCCTCGCAGTAGCAGAAGCCCCAGCCCAGGCCTATAATCCCCTATTTATATATGGGGGAGTTGGATTGGGTAAAACCCATTTAATGCATGCGATTGGTCACTACATACTTAATCAGGGTCAAACTTCCAGCGTAGTATATGTATCATCGGAAAAATTTACAAACGAGCTAATAAATTCAATCCGTGATGATAGAAATAATGAATTTCGAAGGAAGTATAGGAATGTTGATATATTACTAATAGACGATATTCAGTTTATCGCTGGAAAAGAAAGTACTCAGGAAGAATTCTTCCATACTTTCAACGCTCTACATGAAGCCAATAAGCAAATAATTATATCCAGTGATAGACCGCCCAAGGAGATACCAACCCTAGAGGATAGATTGCGCTCTAGATTTGAATGGGGACTTATAGCAGATATACAGGCCCCTGATCTAGAAACTAGAATCGCTATTTTGAAAAAGAAAGCAAAAGTTGAAAATATCGACGTTCCAGATGATGTCATGTTATATATCGCAACCATGATCAAATCAAATATCAGGGAATTAGAAGGTGCCTTAATAAGAATGGTAGCCTACTCCTCTTTGACTAATGAAAAGATAACTGTGGACCTAGCCAAGGAAGCACTAAAAGATGTGATATCTAATGATAGGCCAAAGGAAATTACCGTCAATTCCATCAAGGATATAGTATCTAAGGACTTCAATATCAAGATGGATGATTTTAATTCCAAGAAGAGGACTAGGGCTATAGCCTATCCAAGGCAGATAGCCATGTATTTAACCAGAGAATTGACCGACTTATCCTTGCCTAAAATCGGAGATGAATTTGGGGGGAGAGATCATACCACTGTAATGCATGCCTATGATAAAATTGAATCTGAAATAAAGGAGAGTAAAAAAGTTAAAAATCGAATAGATAGATTGATAAAAAAAATAAAGGGTGAATAATATTATTTTTATATTATAGAGGCTTTCTTGTGGGTA
>DUNJ01000056.1 GCA_012839395.1 Tepidimicrobium sp. | reverse complement strand
TCACTTCAAATATTCCAATATCTATATATCATTACCATTGCCTGAGGGAAGATTAAAACTCCTATCGGACTCCACTATGTTTAGCTAAAAACTAGCAGATATCCTCTACAACCCCTATGGTGAAGGATAGTAACTTCTATCGGACTCTATTTTAACTTCTAATCCCTTGTTTTCCCCCGTTCTATGCCCAATGTCTAATTATGTCCTTGGTCATATAATAGCTTCCTAAATCTAATATCCCTACTTATATGTTATATGCTATTACACCAGGAAAGATGTAGCCCTCATTATCTCATAATAGTCATCGGTTTCAAATACTATGCTATTGGGGGAATTCCGCCTTGCCCCAGGGTAGAGGGAATATCTATAGGCAACAGTATGATCGTTGTAGGCTATCTCCAGCTTAAAATGCTTTGGCAATTCCGTATGGTTTTGGGATAAATCCCCTCTCAACGCATTTCCCATCTCCTTTTCTATAAGCCTTATGGCTCTATTGGGATGGAGGCTTATAGATGACGCCCCAGCTCCCTCATTTACCGCTACCGTAACTATGTTTTTATTGAACTTTTTAGCCTCTTGGCAGATGCCCTTATCTCCACTTAAAAAAGCTATGGGGATCCCTAGATATGAGGCTAGATAGGCGTGGAGTAAAAATTCACTTAGGTATTCTCCATTTAATTTCATATAGTCTATTGTAACACTGCTAATGGTGTGGGCTAATGGATTGGTATTGGCACCACCATGGGAGTGATACCCTACAAATCCGATTGCATGGAATGTTTTATCTATCCCATGGAGCATCTTATAGGGATGACCGCTCCATCCCCTTATAAGCCTTGTATTTTCCGGTAGCATAGATGGATCCATATTCCTCCCAGAACCATGAGCATCCTTTACCCATACCTCATCGGCACCTGCATTGCTAGCTCCTTTGCAAGCCGCTGCCACTTCCCTTGTCATCTGCCGAGCAAAATAGGGAAAGCTGGCGGAACTGCTCCTAGCCTCCTCCCAAGCTGCTATCCCGGCAACCCCTTCTATATCCGCACTTATGTAGATCTTCAATTGCCTCCCCCCTTCATTTTATATCACCGTTCATAAATTGTAACCCCAACCCCTTTAATATGATCGATTAAATCCTTATTTTCTATTCTACTGTAAGTTATTAAATCAAACTTATAAGGGAGATATAATTCGTCTATATCCAAGTCCTCTCCCACCAGTGCCAGATCTATATCGGATTCCTCCCCATACATTCTATCCTTCTGATCCAGCCAACATAGCCTTCTTGCCTAACAGCTTCTTAGCGTTTTCACCAAGTACCTTGGATTGCTCCTCCCTATTTAACCCTGAAGTTTCAACATCTTCAATATATTGGTTCATAGGGATTAGTGGATAATCCGTTGCGAATAGTATTCTATCCAATACCCCTATCTCCCTAGCCACTTTATAAATATTCTTATGGTATAGATAGGGTGTTGCGGCCGTATCATAATATACATTTTTATTCTGCTTTTTTATCTCCGGCATCATCTCGTAAAATAGAAGGCCTCCACCCCAGTGGGCAAATATTATATTTAGCTCTTGGAAGTTTGCGGCAAACTCACAGGCTTCCACTGGAGTAGTATCGGTTTTCCCCGCATAATAATGGCCTACCGGTTCATTTGTGTGTATTATAACGGGTAAATTTCTCTCCATGGAAAGATTGGCTAAATCCCCTACCTCCTTAGGATTTGATATATCGAAGTCTTGTCCATGGGGGAACAATTCCCCTATTCCCCGCAAACCTCCATCTAGGCACCTATCCATCTCCTTCTCCATATCCTTGGAGTTAGGCGAAACCACCATATACCCTATTAGCTTATCTGGATATTTTTTAATCGATCTCATTACATAATCATTTACATACCTGCAAAGACCCATATCCTTAAATCCAAAGCCAAATACTACCGCCTTATCAACTCCCGACCTATCCAGTTCTTTCACTATATCTTCTGCCGTTGCAAATTTATTCACCGGACTTTCGCTCAATAGTTTGAAATAATCTTCCTTCTGAGCTATCTTTCTCCAATTATCTATAAGCTCTGGTGGTGTTATATGAACATGATAATCTATGATCAATTTAATTCCCCCTAAACTTCAGCTTTTCCCTAGGCTGCAATTTATCCTCCATTACAATGCATATACCGATATCGCCGTTATGCAAATTTTACATCGCAAAATTCTTCCGCTTTGCTTGAAAATATATTAATACTCTCTTTTAATACCCTATCTATGGTATCATCTTTCCATTAAAGCGTTTAATTCACCAATAGAATTATGACTTTTAATACATATAGTATACCATATCCCTATCACCTTTTTGCTAATATCAGTCCTTTCCCTCAAGCTATGGAGGTTCTTTTCACTACCTTCCCTGCCAGCCTCCTTTAAAAAGTACAGCAATTTTAAATTTAGTATGAAACCTTTCGCTTCCATGCCCCCTATGGATAATTTGTCGGTCTCAAAATCCTTATAACTTTATGTTTCTAACCATCGATTGTAGATCCTCTGCCAGCATTGCAAGGTTTTCAGTAGAAGATGCTATCTCCTCCATAGCCGCCATCTGCTCCTCTGAAGCTGCAGAGGAGTTTTGAATTTCATCCGATATATCCCTGCTCATATCCTCCATCTTATTGGAAGAATCTATCAACAGGTTAGTATAGTCTTTTACACTTTCAATAGCTTGAACCACCTCTTCTATACCAGCTGTTACCTTATGAATAGAGCTTGCAATCTCGTCAAAAGTCTCCCCTGTTTCCTTTACACTTTCCACCCCAACTTCCACTTCCCTACTTCCTAAATCCATCCTTTCATTGGCCTCATTTACTAGCCTATTATTGTTTTCTATGAGGGAATAGATCTCATTGGTGGATTTTTGTGTTTCTTCCGCTAGCTTTCTGATCTCGTCAGCTACCACTGCAAAGCCCCTGCCATATTCTCCGGCCCTGGCTGCTTCTATGGCAGCATTAAGAGCCAATAGATTGGTCTCATCGGCAATATTTTCTATTACCTCCAACATATAGTTCATCTTATCGGAACTATCGTTTATATCATCCAAAGAACATTTAACGCTATCTACGCTATTCTTTATATTGGCCATCTGTATGGTTAAATCGTCCATCTTCTCCTTGCCCAACCCGGTCTTTTCAAGTACACCCCTGCTATAATCTTCTGCATTATCGGTCTGTTTAGATACATGGTCTATATGATTGGATATCTGTTCTATTGAGGATACTATTTCAGATATCTCTCCCAATTGTAGGCTAGAGTTTTCGGCAATGCTATTTAAACCCCCGGCAATATTGGTAGATGCCGCCGCCGATTCCTGGGATATAGCTGCCAATTCTTCGGAGGCCGCCGCCACCTGATGGGAGGAATCTTGGGTTTCTCTAGCAAAGTTTCTGAAGTTATTTACAACCACTTGGAGAGAATCCCCCATCCTTCCCAGTTCATCCTTACGCTTTATAAGGCTTTCAGCTATATCGGAACTTAAATCCAACCTAGCCAGGCTATTGCTATGATTTAACGCTGCTTCAACAGGCTTTAGTATATTTCCACCAAATAAGCGGGAATATATTACCCCCCATATAGCTACGCCTGCAATTATGATAAGCAATGTGTTTCTTAAGGAATTTAAACCTGCCAATATTTCATCCTCGTCGATGCTAACGACTATGGTCCAATCCTTAGATTCTATAGGTGCAAATCCTACCCGGCTTACCTTGTTATCGATACTATAATCACCAACGCCGATCTTGCCTTCCTCTATGCTTTGATATATCTTTTCTAGCTTCTCCGTATCCAGATCATCTGCCCTCCCAGTCAAATCGGATACATGAATCCTATTATTTGGATCAGCCTCTCCCACTTCGCTACCCACTATGGTTGGGTGGGCTATTATATCTGCAGCATCATTTAGTATATAGGCAAAGCCCTCTTCCCCAATCTGTATGCTTTCAGCAATAGCATAAAATTGATCCGCCTCAGTAAATCCTACCAATACCCCAGATATATCTTCACCAAAGTTTAAAGGGGCAGATATGGCTATTTCATCATTTCCCGTCTCATCGTTTTTCATAGGCTCTGAAAAATAGGTATTGCCAGTTTTAGCCTGTTGGAAAAAGGCCATTCCCTCCACGTTGCTCTTACTGCCATCATCCAATACCATATTACCATCTAAATCTACCAATCCAATATTGGTAAAGTTTAGTCCAGATTTCTCCGATTCCAATAAGGCAAGCTTGTCCTCCTGCGAGACTTTAGGGTCTGCTACCATGTCCAAATTGCCTAGGATCTCTATGGATAAGGTATAGCTCCTTATCTGTTCCTCCACAATTGTAGCGGAATCAACGGCCCTAGCCATTAAAAGCTCATTAGTGGTATTTATAAGCTCCTTCCTAGCAGTAAAATATGATATGCCTCCTATTAAAAGGGCTAAGGTTACCAGCATGCTAACAAGAGATCTGCCCATCCTCCAGATCAAGCTATTCCTCCTGGGTACCTTTATGTAGTCCTGTTTATTGCTTTTATCATCGGACGATATATGTTCTAATTCTTTTAATTTCTTTGTCATCGATTTTATAGCCTCCTTCTAGTGATATCCTTTTAGATAATACCCCATTTTAAGTATATCAAAAATATAATTAAGACCTTTTAGCTCTTTTTGTTTTCCTTCTATTTGGTCAATCTACCCTTCTTAATGCTTACAATGCAATGATTTTTGCTTTAATATCCGATATTAATCCAATAGGATTATTGGCTACCATTGGACTATGGTTAAATTCAGTTATATTATTTATAATTTTAAATGTATGATATAATTTAAGGATAGAATAATATAGTAGATTAATTAAACAAGACAACTAGAAAGGTGAACAAAATGAAGGATGAGCTTAAGGATCTGTATGATAAAGAAGTAAAATGTCCTATATGTAGATTTGAATTTACCACCAAAAAGGTTAGGGTCTCTAGGCTTAGACTGATCGAAAGGGATGCAGATTTTTTAAACCATTATGACGGGGAAAATCCAATTAAGTACAATGTGTTTGTATGTTCTTGCTGCGGGTATTCTGCATTGGAAAATAGGTTTGGAAATATAAATGAAAGGGATGCTAAAATAATAGCTGAAAATATATCGCCAAAGTGGAATAGTAGGGACTTTGGTGGGGTAAGAACCTTGGATCAAGCTATAGAGGCCTATAAGCTGGCCCTGTTAGCAGGAACATTGACTAATGTGACCAATATGGAATTGGGAAATCTGTGTTTAAATATTGGATGGTTATATAGATTAAAAAAGGAAAAGGATGAGGAATCCAGGTTTTTATCCATGGCAAGAAAAAAGTTTATAGAAGCCTTTAACATCGAACCCTTAACTGGTACAAGCATGGACAGCAGTAAACTCTCCTATTTGATTGGTGAGTTATCTAGAAGATTGGGGGATAAGAGGGAGGCTATAAGCTGGTTTAACACTTGCCTGGAATTCTCCGAAACCAAGGAAAACCCAGCCCTTGAGAAGTTGGTGAGGGAGCAATGGAGACTGGCTTCTACCTCATCCCATATTCCCTACTAGCCTTAAGCCTAGCTATATCCTTCCAGTTATCAGCAATGTTTGTCTCCACCTGGTCATATCCGATCTTAGGTTATCTATGCTTCGCCTTAAATCTAGATGCCTTTCTGCATTCCTTGCCTCTAGATCATCCAGCCTGTTCCTTAAATTATCAAGTCTAAAATCCACTTCCTTAAACTCCTGCTGCATCCCATCATACATCTTAGTCATAAGCTGGAATAATTGCTCATTGGATATGTTTTCGGGAGTATATACTAATTCATAGGGTATGATTGGAATAGTGATTTTTAATCAATATATTTATAAAAATTCTAATAAATTTTCTTCCTAAAATAAACTTCCTAAACATAAAAAAGCCAGAGGAAAATCCTCTGACCCTTTTAAATATCCATCTCCCAATTATCTCAATAACTGTAATACAGTTTGAGGTGCCTGATTTGCTTGAGCAAGCATTGCTGTTGCAGCTTGTTGCAATATAGTTTGCTTAGTAAACTCCATCATTTCTCTCGCCATGTCTACATCTCTTATCCTACTTTCTGCAGCTTGTAGGTTCTCGGATGTATTATCCAAGTTCTTAATTGTATGCTCTAATCTGTTTTGTAGTGCACCTAGTTTAGATCTTTCAGCTGATACCGTTTCTATTGCATCGTTTATAACGGTTATTGCGGAATCTGCTGATGCTTGATCGGATACATTGATACCAACCTGTACTTCATCGCCAGCATCAAAAGCCTCATCCGCTACTATTACAAGGTTATCGTCATTATCATAGTATCCTGCTACAGTTCCTGCATCCGCATCCGCAGCTTTCCAAGTTAATGTTACTTTGTCATCACCATCTCCTTTTACCAATGTATGCGTGTCATTACTAGATTCTGCGGTATAAACATCTCCAACCTTCAATGCTTCAGCACCCATATCATTTATATCCAATTTAACATTCTGATCTGCATTAGCCCCTACATGGAATGTGGCTTTAAATTCCCCGCCTAGTAGGTTTTGGGTGTTAAATTCCGTAGTTTCAGCTATTCTCGTTAGTTCTTCTGCAAGCTGATTTATTTCCTTCTGGATTTCTCCCCTATCTACGTCAACATTGGTATCGTTGGCTGATTGTACTGCTAGTTCCCTCATCCTCTGTAGTATTGCATGGGATTCGGTTAGAGCACCTTCTGCTGTTTGGATTAGGGATATGCCGTCTTGGGCATTTTTGGAGGCCATATTTAATCCTCTTATTTGCCCTCTCATCTTTTCGGATATTGCTAATCCTGCTGCGTCATCTCCTGCACGGTTGATCCTAAATCCTGATGATAGTTTCTCCAAGGATTTAGCTGTTCCTTCGTTGTTGATTCCTAAGGCTCTATTGGCATTTAGAGCCATCATATTGGTGTTAATTCTCATTATCCATTCCTCCTTGAATATTTTAATTTGGCATCCTTGCCTAAAAATAAAACCATTGGCCAAAGGTTTTTTTGTCTCTCGCATATACTATCGGATGCTTGTCCAAAAACTTTAGCCTTTTATTAAAATTTTTATTTAAAATAGGATTTTCCTATGACCTATCCTCCATAATATAGGATCCTGCCCTGTCGGAATACCTTCTCTTTATCTCAATAAACTCATCCAAGTTATCAAATAGTATATCTACCAGCTGGGGATCAAAATGCTTTCCCCTCTCCTGACGGAAATAGTTCAATATATCATCCATTACCCAGGCCTTCTTATAAACCCTATTAGAACCTAGGGCATCGAATACATCGGCCACACATACTATCCGTCCAAATATATGGATATCTTCACCCTTTAACCCTCTAGGATATCCCTTGCCATCGTAGCGTTCGTGGTGTTCATGGGCTATTATTGCCCCCGATTTCAATACCCTCCTATTGGAGTTCTTCAACAGGTTATATCCAATGGTGGTATGGGTCTTTATTATTTCAAACTCCTCTGGGGAAAGCTTTCCCGGCTTCATAAGTATATCGTCTGGAATGGCAACCTTCCCTACATCGTGGATTGGAGCTGCCATGGCCACAAGCCCAGTATCTTTTTCATCCAGGCCATATTGCTCGGCCAGTAGCCTGCTATATAAAGAAACCCGCTTTACATGATTTCCCGTCTCCTCGGACCTTGCCTCGGTAACCTCTCCAAGTATATATAATACCTCCCTTTGGGTCTCTTCTATCTCCTTATTCAAACATAGGCTTTCAAAAGCGGTGGATATATTCTTATGAAATACATTCAATAGCTCTATATCTATATGGCTTAAATCTCCCTTCACTTCAATAAATATTATTCCCTCTATCCCATTGGAGCTATTGTAATAGGCTATGTATCTATCCCTGCCGATAAACGGCTCCTTCATATTGCGGGCCTTTTTAAACATCCCCAAGTCCCTTTTGGTCAATATTTTGAATATGGGACTCCCCGCATATTTTTCATACCTCCCAAACCCAACTACCACCCTAAAATGGTCATCATCTAAGGATTTAATTGCTGCCATGCCATTTATACTACATTCCCCTTCCTCCATACATATATTTATAAGGGTGCTAAGATGATAAAACGCCTGCTTCATAAAGCTCTCTATAGAATAGGCTTCTATCAGGTTGGTAGAAGATGAAGCAATTTGCCGCATAGCCTTTTTGTTGTTATTTATATGTACAATATCCCTATAGGATTTAATAGCGGGAATAACCATGGTCAAAAATTTTTCCGATAGTATGGCGGTCTTCTGCTCATATCCGCTAACTCCATAGCCAAGCATAGCCTTCCTCTTAAATTTATTGCTCCGCCTATTGGTCATAATTACGATTCTAGTAGCCAAGTTCCTAGTGGCCTGCTTAATTTTTTCAATCAGTTTAAACCCGTCATAGCCTTCTGTAAAGGGATCCAATATTATCAGCGCTATATCTTTTTTTCGATATAGTATATCCAATGCCTCCTCAATAGAATAGGCGCTAATTATTCTAAAGGATTTATCTTGAAATTTAACGTCCTTAACTATCTCCCTAGCCATTATATGGCTAAAGTTATCCTCATCCATCATCAATATGTTCCAGTAGCCATGCTCATCAAACCAGTTTCCATCCGTTGTGTATCCCATCGCACATAGCCCCCTAATCTATTTTTTTGTCCTCAAAAACTGATTCATCTTTGCCATATCCGGTTTTAGCCTTGCCGCCTCTATGTTTTCCTCCTGTATGGATAGATATAGTTCTTGCCTAAATATATCCATATCCTTTGGGGCATCTATTCCTATGCTCACTCTACCATCTTCGATGCCTAATACCTTCACCTCTATTTTGCCATCTATTATTATGGATTCGTCCTTCTTCCTAGATAATATTAGCATGACTACCCACTCCCATCTTCCGTATTATTCTGATGCTGAAATATGTAGTGCTTTGTAGAGTATCTATCATCATCCAATATTACCTGCTTTCCCAATTTTTTATCTATATTCAATATGATGGGACCCAATAGGTTGGCAGTCATCTTCTCCATATCCTCTGGTACCACTACTATAGAGTATATGGCCACATCCTTCTCATCCTCTATCTTAAGTTTATCCCTAACGGCCTTGGATATCCGAATATCATAGTTAGGATATACCAAGAAGGGGTTTATTATTACAAAGGCTAAGTCTGGGTTTCTTAAGGATTGGAGCCATTGAAAGGGGATCTCTGGATCTTCGTTGTTTATTATTACAAACTCCCTATCCTCCTCAAACCCTAGTAGTCCATCTGGAAAGCTAAATATCTTCTCCTTATCTATTTCTATCTCACCAAAGTTGGTGGTGTTAAGCTTTATCAATATCTACACCTCTCTTATCAATGGTATCCCAACCCATATTAAAATATGCTACCTTAAAAACTCCACCAAGGTTGGCTGTATTATCTTAGCCCCTGTCATAAGGCTAGATATATAGACATTTTCTGCCGAAGCTATATACATGGATATCTCTGCCATATCCACATCTTCATTGTAGGATAAAAGCTCCTTAACGCTCTCTATTTGAACCCCTAGCTTCTTTTCCGTAAGCTCCAGCCTATTCATCTTGGCTCCCACTTCTGCCCTTACCGCCAATACCTGCTCCATGCTGGCATCTATATGCTCCAAGGCGGCCTGAAGCCCATCCGCATCATTGCCCTCAAGTGCCTGGGATAGACTTTCAAATACCCGGATTAGGGTTGCTTGCCTATCTGCCCCTATGTCATGGTTAAAAACATCCTTAAACTCTTCCATATCTTCGGGAATATCCCCCACCCCAAATACCCTTATGCCTACAGTATTCACATATACCCTTTCAGAAACCCCTACATTGTATTCAAATACCTCATCTGATAGCAGTTCACCTAAGTCTCCATTGTAGTTTCCATCCTTATCCAGCAGGGGCTTGTCCGTTTTAAAGCCACTAAATATATGTCTTCCCGCATAGGTGGTGTTGCCAATCTGTATAAGGTGATCCTTCAATTCCCCTATCTCCTCTTTTATCTTCAGCAGGTCCTCTGGGCTTTTGCTGCCATTGGCTGCATCCACCGTTAACTCCTTAGCCCTATGAAGTACCGAGCCTATCTCCGCCAAAGCTGCCTCCGTATCAGTCATCCAAGATAGGGCATCCTTGGCATTTCTATCATATTGCTCCAATTTGGATATATCGGTATTGAATTTCAAGCTTTTGCTGGCACCGATGGGATCATCTGAAGGCACCCTAAACTTCTTCCCAGTAGCTTTTTGATACTGGAGCTTTTCCAAATGCTTTAAGTTTTGATTTAAGTTGTATACCATATTATTTATCAACATGTTATTGGTTATACGCATATGATCACCTTCCTACAAGTCCCAATCTATTTATGGTAACGTCCATAATTATATCCATGGTGCTGATCATCCTGGCTGAAGCCACATAGCTATGCTGAAACCTCACCATATCCGCCATCTCCTCATCGTAGGATACCCCTTGTATAGAATCCCTTTTGGATTGGATATTCCTTAAGACCACATCTTGAGTTTCACTCATCCTCCTGCCCTGGAGACTGTCCACCGCCAAATTGGATAGTATGGATTTTATAAAATCATCGGGGGACTTTTCATCCCTTAAAGCTATCAATTTCAATAGGTTTTTTGCATCTTCAGCATCTCCCGCTTTATCACCCGCTGCAGCTATATTTCTAAGGTCTCTCAATATATCATCGTGCAGGGTTATGGTAGCTGCCCAGCTATCCTCAATTTCAGCCTCCTCTGAAAATACGAAAAAATCCTCTCCCTGCTCCCCATCCAATGTATACCCTTCTTTATGCTGATTATTAAAACTTTCAGCAAACTCCCTGGCAAACTGATTCAATCTATCCATATAATAGGGTATTCCCCTATATGAATTATTTACCCCATCTCCATTGTATATATCCAAAAGCCCTTTTAATTGGCCAGATCTTAAAGATACCTTGCTACCATTGGACCATTGCAGCTCACTAAAATCTTCAGCCAACTTAACCTTAAAGGTATTGGTATGATCCACCAGGGATACGCCGCCTATGCTAACCACATACTTGCCATCAGTGGATTCATCTGCCCTAATATCTACTATTTCCGATAACTCATCTATCAGTAGCTCCCGCCTATCCCTTAAGTCGTTGGCCTTTCTGCCATCCAGTTCCGTGGCATAAATCTGCTTATTTAAGGAGGTGATCTGTATTGCTAAATCGTTTATCCTCCTCTCCATGGTCTCCATGGAAAACTCCTGCTCCTTCTTCATATCTTGCAATCTCTTAGCCGTCTCGTTTATATGCCTGGTAAGGGCCAATACATTTTCCTTCACCGGCTCCCGGAAGGACATATCCGACGGGTTCTTGCTCATATTATCCAATGCCAGGTAAAAATCGTCTAAGTACTTCCTAAAACTATTATCCGATGGCTCCCCAAATAGCTTTTCCAGCTCTTCCAACCCATCCCTCTTCACTATCCATTCACCTTTGGGGGCGTTTTCATTCCAATATTTGAAATCGATGTAGGAATCCCTCATTCGAATTATATCCTCTATCGTCGTTCCAGTTCCCAGCATCCCTACCCCTGTCATATGGAAGGGAGTGGTTGCCCTTTGCACCCCCTGCTGCCTGGAATAGCCTTTGGTATTTATATTGCTTATATTGTGATTTACTATATATAGGGATCGCTGGCTAGCCAACAATCCCTTAACCGCTGTATTAAATCCAAACATATATTTCAATCCTTTCCATCAAGCTACAGTAAAAGATAGATGCGCTGCACCTATCTTCCTGCTATCCCCATCCTGTTTATCACCATATCCACCATCTCATCTATTGCATTTATAACCCTTGAATTGGCTATGTAGGAGTGTTGGTATTTAAGCATATCCGCCATCTCCTCATCTAAGGATACGGAGGATATCTCCTCCCTCCTATTCTTAATCTGATCTATCAATATCCTTTGGTTCTCCACCATGGTTCTAGATTGTTGCCTCTCCAACCCTAGGCCCATAACCAATTCCCTGTAAAACCTATCTATGGTTATATGGGGATCTTCATCATATTCACCAAATAGGGGTTTCTCTCTTAACTCCAATATCTCCTTGGCCTTCTCCCCATCCCCTGCAGCACCTGACTCTGAAATGGCAATCTTCCTAAAGTCTCCTATTTCAGGATTTACCCTAATGGTGGCTGCTATGTCTTGGGAATCCACTCCTACAAAAAAGGGTGCCCCGCTACCCCCATCTAAATCAATTCCAGATTTATGGATATCATTTATAGCTTTAGCCAATTCCCCAACCAATATATTTAACTTCTGCTGATATTCCACCACCACGCTATCCCTAGCGTCGATATATCCGCCTAGCTCTCCCAATCCCTTTAAATCTATGCCGCCCCCCGTATCAGACCAGTATATTTCACCATGACCCTTTTCGTTTAGCTCTATGCCTATGGGGTTAAAGCTGCCGCCGCTAACCAAATCCTTACCAAATAAGGACACCACTTCCTCTCCATATTGGTTTTCATAGTGGCTTATAGGTATTAGCTCTGCCAATCTATCTAACACGGCGTTTCTTTCATCCCTGTAATCGTTGGCACTTACATGGGGTCCATAGCCTTCCGCCTGCTTTATATGTCTATTTAGTTGAGCCATCTTCCCCAATAGAGTATTAACCTCGTGAGCCTTATTGAGCATCTCCTTGTTAAGCTCAAATTGAAGATCCTTAAGCTGGGTGCTTATATGGTTAACTGCGGTAGTAAAAGCCACCGCATTTTCATGAACTATTCCCCTTATGGTTAGGCTATCTGGCTCCTTATATAGCTCGGCCCAACCATCCCAAAACTCATCCATAACATTTTGTAATCCGCTGGAGGTTATCTCGTTAAATATGGTCTCCACCTGGTTTAAAATCTCCGATTTGGTGCTATGATAACCAAAGGTGGCCATCTCCCTTCGCAGCTTCATATCCAAAAATTCGTCCCGTATCTGCCTTATCTGCTCTATATTAACGCCGCTACCCTGCAAAAATTTCATATCATAGGTGGAATAGGATCCCTCGCTATGTATAACCGATTGCCTTGCATAGTTGGGGTTGTTAACATTAGCTATATTATGGGATACCGTATCCAACGCCCTCTTATTTGCATTTATTCCCGATATTGAAATGTACAATCCTCCAAAACCCATCTCTACACCTTCCTATCGAATAAGCTATTTCCAACTCCCTTGTCCCCATCGTCCTTCCCATAGGTAGCAGAAGTCCTGGTATTTGAAATCAAGTTCATATTGAAATTCAACCATTGTAAATTATCCTCTATAAGCTCCTGGTTGAGAACGTTCCTCTCCTGGATGCTATTTAGCACCTCCACCAATGAATCCTGAAGCTGGATAAGCTCTTCCCTTCCATCTGGAACCTTATCTATTATGTGGGATATAGGGGTGCTTATATTTAGGCCCCAGCTATCCAATAGCCTAAGCCTTTCCTCCTCCACCGTAGCCATCCTATTTATATATCCTTCCTCTTCCCTGGTCATCTTCTCCAGGGCCTCCACATCATCCGCCACTATTATATCGGTCTTATCATAGGCTATAAGCTCCAAGGCCTTCAATATATTAAGCTGCTCCTTTAGCACCTTTGTTAGTTCCTCGCTAAAACTCATATACCCACCTCGCTATACCTTCTCATCAAAGTTGATCCTTTGGTACATCTTTTCCACTATCTTCTTTCCCTCCACATTATAGGTTCCAGCTTCCACCTGCTCCTTTAGTTTCTCCACCTTATCCATTCGTATATCCGGTACTTCCTCCAGCTTCTTTAGTGCAAATTGATAATCTTGGGCAGCCTCCGAAAGTTTGATAGAATCCCTTTCCGATCTACCCCTTCCCCTCTCTAACCTATTAAATCCCATATTGTTATAGATCTCCAAAACCCTGTTGGTCTTATCTACCTTCATAAAAACACCCCATTTTTATCCATACTACTATCGCTTTTTTCTGTACCTCTCTCCAGCCCTAAGCTTCCTCTTAAAATCTCCGCTACCTAAATCCTTAGGATCCCTTCCACCGCCTATGGAACTTTTAAATTGCCTCTTCATCTCCACAGTACATTTATCGCAAAACCTTCCCGTTCGTATTGGAACCCCACATCTTTCACATTCCAAGAGTAGGTTGCTTTCGTCCTTTACCTCCAACCTACCCTGCCTCAAAAACTCTATTATCTTGCTAGACTCCACCCCGGTCTCCTCGGATATCTCAGGTATAGCCGCTCCCGGGTTTTCCTGCAGATACTTCTTCACCCTTTGAAATTCCTTCTCCTCGTCCCTTCTGCACTGCCTACATATATTGAATCCATCATAGGCATATATCTTACCGCAGTTGCTACAATTTCTAATATCCATATAACCACCCCTTATCAGATCAACATAGTAGATATCGACTAGAGGTAAGGGCCAATCCATGTACTCTATTAGCGCCACTTTCTATAAACGCCTTGCTACATTCCTCCATGGTTGTTCCTGTAGTAATTATATCGTCAATTAAAAGTATTTCTTTACCCTTAAAATCCTCTATATTTTTGCTTTCAAAACAATCCTTTAAATTTCTTGCCCTATCATCCTTATCCAGCTGATTTTGATCCTTGGTCCATTTAGTTTTAAATATATGGTTATCCAATAGCCTAATATCCAGCTTTTCCGATACATATTTAGCCAATAATTTAGATTGATTGTATCCCCTAAAGGACTCCTTTAACCTATGAGCGGGCACAAAGGCTATTAGATCTACCTTCCTATCTAGCCCTATATTGTATATGCTATGCACCAGTAGCTCCCCAAAGGGCTTATGTAGATAGCCCTGTCCCCTAAACTTAAAAGCATGGAGCTTGTCCACTACAAATCTATTGTATAATATGGCATAATGAAGACTTGCCACCTTGGAAAGCCTTAAATCCACCGGCCTATTGACAAATTCTATAAGTCTAAAACATCTAGTGCATATATGGTTTTTTTGGGATTGCACCTTGCTTTTACAAAATAGACACATATCCTCATATGGAAATAATAAATTTATTATCCCATCTACAATTCCCATAGCCATCTCCCCTAAAACATGGTAAGCATCTCCCTAATCTTAAGATCTAGGCTTGAATACCTTTTGGCTATCCTATTGTTATCTATCATAAGCCTTAAAAACCGCTCCTCCCCTACCAATACTACCAAATCCCTGGCCCTGGTGATACCGGTATATAAAAGGTTTCGCGTCAATAACATTGGAGGCCCCCAATATATGGGCATTATAATTACTGGAAACTCACTTCCCTGGCTCTTATGAACTGTAGTAGCGTAGGATAGCTGTAGTTCGTCTAGCTGATTAAAGTTGTATTCCACTTCCTTCTCCTCATCAAATAAAACCTTTAAAGTATCATCCCCCTCATTAATATCCAGTATTACCCCTAGGTCTCCGTTAAATATCCCCTCGCCAGTTTCCTTGGTCCCATCTCTTTTAGCTATTTGCCACTCCAGGGAGTAGTTGTTCCTTATCTGCATAACCTTATCCCCTACTCGAAATAGCTCTGCCCCCATCTGCTTCTCCTTTTTCCCATAGGCCTTTGGATTTAACTCAGCCTGCAACCTGCTATTCAATATATTGATACCACAATCCCCCTTTTTCATAGGGCTTAACACCTGTATATCGGTAAAGGGGTCTACCCCATAGTAATTAGGTAACCTCTCCTTGCATAGATTGGTTATTATCCTTCCAATCCTTTTAGGATCCCCCTCCCTTAGAAGGAAGAAATCCTTATTCCTCTCATTGAGCAGGGGATATTCCCCTCTGTTGATCCGGTGGGCATTTACTACTATCATGCTCCTCTCTGCCTGGCGAAATATCTCCTCCAATCTTACCACCTTCACCACCCGGCTATCGATTATATCCCTTAGGACATTTCCAGGTCCCACCGATGGCAGCTGGTCCACATCCCCCACCAATACCAATCTAGTGCCAGGCATAACCGCCTTAAGTAGATTGTTCATCAATAGTATGTCTATCATGGAAGCCTCATCTATTATGAGGAGATCGGTATCCAAGGGACAGCTTTCATCCAGCCCAAAGGCCATTCCCTCTTCCATAAAGCTATATTCCAATAGCCGATGGATGGTTTTGGCCTCCATGCCGGTGGTTTCCGTCATCCTCTTGGCCGCCCTTCCCGTGGGGGCTGCCAAATTTACAGTTAAGCCTTGCTCTTCAAATATCCTTATTATTGCCTTTATTATGGTAGTCTTGCCCGTCCCTGGTCCTCCTGTTATAATTACCAACCCGTTCTCTATGGATTCAACTATTGCCTCTATCTGCTTAGGAGCAAACTCTATCCCCTCTGCCCCTTCTATGTCCCTTATTACGCTATCCACATCCACATCTACCTCTTCCAACTTAGCCCTGGATAATTCCACTACCTTCCTACTTACGTTGTTTTCTGCTCTATGGAAGGGGGCGTAGTACACCAAAGTTTCTTCTTCTAGCTTGGATACATGGATTATCCCCTTAATAGCCATATCCCTTATGGTTTCCTCTATCAGATTCTCCTCCACATCTATTAGCTTTGCAGTATTTAGTATAAGCTCATCCTTTGGAACATAGGTATGCCCATTCCTTGCATAGCGATGAAGTTTATATTTTATGCCTCCTTCAATTCTGTGGGGGGAATCCAAGCTTATCCCCATATTTTGGGCAATTCTATCCGCCTTTTTAAATCCAATTCCAACTATATCCTCCGATAGCTTATAAGGGTTTTCCTTTATAATCCCTATGGTTTCCTTTCCATATTCCTTATATATCCTCATACCATAGTTAGGGGTAATCCCTAACTCCTGCAAAAATACCATTACCTCCCTAAGCTCCCCTTGTTCTTCAAAAGCCTTTACAATCTTAACCAGCTTCTTGTCCCCTATCCCGTCTATCTCCTTTAGCCTCTCTGGATTGTATTGGATTATATCTAATGTATCCAGACCAAATTTTTTTACTATTTTTTTAGCCGTCTTAGGCCCTACAAAGGGAATAAGCCCAGAGGATAGATACTTCTCTATTCCCTTTGTGGTGGATGGGATTATGGGGTTTATGATGGAGACCTCCATCTGCTCCCCATAGGTTGGATGGTATGTCCACTCCCCCTCCACTCTTACCGATTCCCCTGGGTTTGCAAAGGGCATATATCCCACTATGGTGGCCTCCCCATCTTCTGTCTCCAGCTTAGCCACCGTATAGGTATTAACCTCATTCCTAAATACTATATCCTCTATGATCCCTTCCAATACCAACAACGCAATTCTCCTCTACCGATTATGTTACCTATATTATACCATATTCCATTCAATATCTTCCCCCGTATCCGCCTTTTCCTATACCGAAAAAGCCATATAAAACCCCTCCTCAATTCACATAAAGCATATGAATTAAGGAGGGTGCCTCTATTTCATCCCAGCTATAACCCTAGATAGCTCATTTATGCTCTCCGTTAGCTGATTCAATTTACCTTCAATCCTAACCAGTAGGTATATTGAAAGCACTATTGGAAAGCCTAAATTGGCTATATGGGTATATATATCCTCCACCCTATTCACCCCTTTTAAAATAGTTTACGGATCGATGCCGGGCACCAATCCGTAAACTATCAAGCTATATCTCCAATTCCTGCACAGCAGTGGTTATTATCCTGGCTCCCACAGGATCCACTATATCCCCAGCAGCGGTGTGGAATATGTTTCTCTCTACCACAGCATCCATAGCTGCCCTTACCTCCACCTCCGTTATATCCTCCCTAGGCTCGTCTACGGTAAGTTTAAACTTCTTGCCCCCCTGGTCCAGGAAATCCATTTCCAACTTGGCCCTCTCCATCTAATCACCTCCCTATCCATATAGGCCTGTATTATTCTTCCAATAGGTGGATCTCCTCCAATCTCTTCACCTTGGATAGCGGCAAGGTCTGAAGGCCCACCAAGGACGCTGCAACCTCATATAGGTCTTCATCTTCAGCATCTGGTTTTATCCTGGAATAGGTTTTGGATTTTATTATCTGCCTATTTCCATCCATCCCCCCATCTAATTCCAACTTCAGCCTTACGCTCTCCTTTATTCCCACTATGGCCATATTCTCACCTCCCCTACTTCCTATATAGAGTAGGGAAGGCTATCTTACTATTTTTTCTCTCAACTTTTCAATAGCCCTGGCCTTGGTGTTCACTACAGTCCTGTAGGCTATGCCCAGCCTTTTGGCTATCTCCCGCATGGATAGATCATGGATATAAAAATAGATTATTACCTCCCTCTGCCTAGGAGCAAGGTGGCCCAATGCACAGAAGAGCTTCTCCCTAACCTCCTTATCCAATACATCGGATGTCGGATCCTCCTTCCCCTGTATAAGATCCACAAGCTCCCTTCCACTATCATCCACCTCTAAATTTAAGGAATACAATTGCCTCTCCCTATGCTTTCCAATATAGCGGTACTTAAGCATGGCCTTTACATATCCAAGAAAATATACTCCCCTATCCGGATCATAATCCTCCATTGCCTTTAAAATCACCTCATACCCCTCTTGAATCAGATCGTCATATAATTCCTTCCTATTGTAATACCTTCTTATGGAGCTTAATACCAAGGGCTTTAGTTTTAACAATAACCTCTCCTTGGCATTCTTATCTCCTTCCCTGGCTAAGATAAGCAACCTCTCTATATCCCTATACATGTGATCTTCCTCCTAGGGAAGGCGCCTTCCTTATTTCCCGGGTATATCCATTTTAGTCCTAGATAAAACAAATGAAAAAAGTAGAGTAAAACTTGTATTCTACTCTACTTTCCCTTAATCGCATACTCTATTTTCCCAATCCTTCCGCTCTCAGGATATCTTTCCTATCGGTCCTCTCCCAGGGAAGATCTAAATCCTCCCTGCCAAAATGGCCATAGGCTGATAGCTGTCTATATATAGGTCGCTTTAAGTCCAAATCCTTAATTATGGCTGCAGGTCTTAGATCGAAGTGCTTTTTAATAAGCTCCTCTATAACTTTATCGGATACCTTTCCGCTACCAAATGTATTTACACATATGGATAGAGGCCTTGCTACCCCTATTGCATAGGCCAGTCCTATCTCACAGGAATCTGCCAGCCCTGCTGCCACCACATTTTTAGCTACATATCTAGCTGCATAGCTGGCAGATCTATCCACTTTGGTTGGATCCTTTCCAGAAAAGGCCCCACCTCCATGTTTGCCATAGCCACCATAGGAATCCACTATTAGTTTCCTCCCAGTAAGCCCTGCATCCCCCATAGGCCCTCCTATTACAAACCTCCCAGTAGGATTTACATAGTATTTGGTGTTCTCGTCCAACATATCTTGGGGGAGTATCCTCATTATCACATGCTCCATCATATCTCGTCGAATGGTACTCAATTCCACATCGGGACTATGTTGAGCCGAAACCACTACATTTTCTATTCTAATGGGCTTTCCATCCTCATATTCTACGGTAACCTGGGTTTTCCCATCCGGTCTTAAATAATCCAATGTACCATTCTTTCTAACCTCTGCCAAGCGCCTGGCCAACCTATGAGCCAAAGATATGGGCAAGGGCATAAGCTCCTTCGTCTCGTTGCAGGCAAATCCAAACATCATACCCTGATCCCCTGCTCCTATTAAATCTAGCTCATCTTCTTCATTATCTTTGTGTTCTAAGGCCCTATTGACCCCTAAAGCTATATCGGGGGACTGTTCATTTATGGATGTAAGTACAGCACAGGTATCCGCATCAAATCCGTATTTAGCCCTAGTATATCCAATCTCCTCCACCGTTTTTCTAGCAATCTTAGGTATATCCACATAGCAATCGGTAGTAATCTCCCCTGCAACCAATACCAAGCCAGTTGTTACCAGCGTTTCACAGGCCACCCTTGCCTCCGGATCCTTAGATAGTATCTCATCCAATATGGCATCGGATATGGCATCGCATACCTTATCCGGATGACCTTCGGTAACGGATTCAGAGGTAAATAACCATCTGTTCATAAAAAAACCTCCTCAGCTTATATGAAAATTGTCTATTTACGTTAAAAAAGCCCTTTCCAAAGGAAAAGGCGACCAATGTACAACCTCATCTTTCAGAAATCATATTCTGTAGGATTTAGCACCCCTAACAGGTTGCCGGGTTTCATAGGGCCTATTCCCTCCACCACTCTTGATAAGGTAAATCAAGAACTCTATTCATTTATAGTATGTATGATAGCACAAGGATATATATAAGTCAAACGGGGAAAATCTGTATAAAATATGATCTTTCCCCTGCCCTTTCCTATTATTCTTCAATCTAAGACGCCAAAGTGATCACTATAGGAATGGTTATTATGGATAGCAAGGAGCTTATAAATATTATCTGAGAAGCCAATTCTGCGTCATTTCCGGCATTGGTGGAAAACATGGCTACATATGCAGTTGTAGGCATCCCCAGCATAACAGCTGGTATTATAACCCTCATTCCGTCAAATCCTAATAAATTCAATGTAAAAAGTATTAACAATGGAAATATCAATAGGCGAACCACCGCTATTATATATAGCCTACCGCTCATTAAGCATTCCCTTATATTGGATCGAGATAGCAATATTCCCACCACCAGCATTGCCAAAGGCGATGTAGCCTGTCCTAATATGGACATGCTAGTATTTATTGGCTCTGGAATGGTTATGGATAATCTAAATAGGGTAAATCCAATTATTATGGCCAATATGCCTGGACTCAATAGTATATTTTTTACAAAATCTTTTCTAAAATCCACATTGGAGCTTCTACCTATGGTAAATACACCATAAGTCCAAGATATTATTTCAAATACAAGCCCTGCCCCTAGCACTGCAAAAAATAGAGCTTCCTTTCCCAATATGGATAATACTATAGGATAACCCATGGTAGAAGTATTGGGTAATGCGGAGGCTACCTCCACTATATCCCGTTGTCCATCCTCCAGATCATATGTTCTAGAAAATATCTTGGATAATGCTATTACCACTACATAGGATAATGCAACTGTGAGCATTATGCTTAGGGCCGTGTTGAACCGTTCCTTGGTATATTCCAGTTGGAAAGCCAATATTATGGTAGCCGGCATGGTAACCTTTAAAACCAGATTGGAAAGCTCCCTTTGCCCCCCTTCCGATATAATACCTGCCTTGCCTGCAATATAACCCACTACTATAAGCAAGAATAATACCGAAACATTTTGCAATGCCAATAAAAAGTCCATATTACACTTCCTTTACATGATATTTGTTTGAGGGTTATCCATTTTCAATTATGATTTTCGCTCTACTGCATCCTCTATCTTCCTATAGCTCATTAGCATATCTCTTACCTCAAAACATATAACTGACCTTAAACTATCCATAACTACATAGATGATAGATTTATCCAATAATTCAACCTGACAATTTATGAAATTGAATAGATACAGCTTTATTCCCTAAAAAAGATATACCTATTCGATATGGAATAATGGAAAAGAACAAAAAAAGAGAAGCCCCCGGTATGAAATTATTTACAAACAATGAAATGTTAAAGGGAGCCATTCCCATAGAGATGATTATAGCAGAAGGTATAAGGGGTCGTCAAATGAAACTGAATATGCCCATATGCCCACAAAAGATCGGGTAGGCAGCAGATAGTTATCTGCTACCTACCCTTATATGTCAATTGCTAGGTATATAAAAAACCTTTGCCCTCATTCTATAACATGACTTCAATACCTTCTATCCACCGGCCAATACCGGTAGTATCAATACTATATCTCCATTACTCAATACCAGCTTTTCATCGTCTAAAAACCTTATATCCCTGCCATTGAGAAGTATCCGTAGGCCTGGCCTTTGCTCTCCATCTTCTCCATATATTGCATCTTCTAATTTCTTTCCATAACATGCTATCAACTTATCTATCAATTCATATATATTGGACCCATCGGATATCTGCCAAGCTTCTTCCCATGCTCCTGTTATCTCTTGAAGGTATGAGGCAAACCTAACCTTGGTTTTAATCATTATATGGAGGGTACGGCTTCTATGGTATCCTCTAAGCCTAATTCTTTTAATTTTTCAGGAGTGGGGATTCCGTTTTCATCCCAGCCTCTTGCCTCATAGTATTCATCTAGCATGGTGTCTAGATCCTCCTGGCTTATCCTCTCCCCTTTGGATAGTCCTTCCTTAATAGGCTCTTCTAAAATGCGTCTTGGCAAAGTATCATCCTTACGGGAGAAGCCTTCTCTTACATTGAACATACGACAGATATTGTTCAACCGTTCACATATTTGCCATACCTCTTCCTCGGTAAACTCAAGACCAGTGGCTGCAGACAATAGGTCTGCGGCAACCTTTTGAGCTACATCCGTAAGGGCCTGCTGCACTGGAAATTCACACATGGTTAAAATATCGGGTAGAGAAGCAAAGTCCTGGTTGAATTTGGTTATCTTCCCCTTGCCCTCTATATCTAAGCGCTCTACAGCATGGGGTATCGGAATGCCAAAAACCTCTTGGAAAGCGTATCCACGATTATGGTCAGCACCGGTATAGCTAGTAGCATAGTTTAGCCCATGAGCCTTCAGTCCCCTTACATCATAGGCAGGTAGTTCCAGTCCCTTTACCTCCATTGCGTAATATTTTGCTTCTTCCCCTAAATATTCAGCCGCTTTTTTAGTTCCATCGGCAAATATCTTAGCAAATCCTTCTTTATAGGCCATCATCCTTAAGAAGGGCAGAACCACATCCTTATTGCCAAACTTCAATTCCAATCCATCAGTTTCAGTAAGGATTCCCTCCTCATACAATTCCATGGCCATGGCGATGGCCACCCCAGAGGACATGGTATCTATCCCCAGCTCATCACATAGACGATCGGCAGCTATTACCAGCTCTGGATCATCTATACCCAATACGGAACCCATGGAATATATGGTCTCAAACTCTGGTCCTTCTGTGGAAATCCCTGCATATTTACCTCCCCTAGCCATACGTACCTGAGTACAGCTCATAGGGCAACGATAACATGGGTTCTTGGTCTGATCATATTCTGCATAGGCTTTGGTTCCCAATGCTTTAGAATAATCCACAACCCCTGTGTCCCTAAAGTTATTGGCAGGCATAACCCCTAAAGCGCTGGTGCCATCCACAGCCAATACGGTACCGGTTTTAGAGAATACGGGATAGGCTACATCGCTTTCCTTTAACTTCCTTAAAACTTCCCTTATAGCAGCCTGAAATCTTTCCGGATCCACAACAGGTACTTCCTTGTCCCCCTTTACAGCAATAGCTTTCAAATTCTTGCTTCCCATAACGGCTCCTACGCCTTTGCGACCTGCAGCCCTAGCCTCATTCATTATACATGCCATGAGGCTAATATTTTCTCCGGCCGGTCCTATGCAGGAGATCCTTAGGGATAGATCGTTTAAGTCCTCCTTAATATAATTTTGAGTATCCTGAGTATTTAGTCCCCAATATTTTTCAGCACTTCTTATATCTACCCTATCTTCCTTTATCAGTACATATACCGGTTTATCGGCCTTTCCCTCTATTACAATGGCATCATAACCAGTCTTCTTCATCTCCGCTGGAAAATGACCACCGGATAGGGAATTGCCAATTGCCCCAGTCAGGGGGGATTTGGTTGTAATATTCAATCTACTTGCGCAAGGTGCATTGGTTCCAGTAATAGGTCCTACCGTGTAAATAAGCTTGTTATCGGGACCTAAGGGATCCACTCCCGCAGGCACCTCATCATATAGTATCTTGGCACCTAGTGCAGAACCTCCTACAAACTTCTTCAACACCTCTTGGTCTAACTTTTCAACCTGACTAGTCCTATCGGTTAGGTTGATCCTAAGCATTTTACCAAAAAAGCCGCCATACTCCATAAACATCACACTCCCCTATTTTTTATGTATTCATAAAAAAGTTCATCCGTGGATCATAGATCCACAAGATGAACTCCTTTGCACATTGGCAGGCATGGAAATCGCTCCCCACACCCTATCGTTTCCGCCGACTCCCACGAGCCGATGAAAATCAGAGATGAGGTGCTTATAAAAATAGAAT
>DUNJ01000055.1 GCA_012839395.1 Tepidimicrobium sp. | reverse complement strand
GCTATTGGCTTTCAGCCCAATGGAGTTAAATATTTCAGAAATATTTTCCATGATAAGAAGCATAGATATACCATATAAAGAGCTTACAGCTTTTATTATAACCGGTGTTATCAGCGGTATTGCTACGCTAGTATTGATATATTTATCTATGGCTCTTGGTAGGGTTACCTTTAGGAATAAGAGGATTGGTGGATTATGGTTTATAATCTTTTTAATACTAAGCACGTTGATAACCTATAGTCAAGTAAAGGTGGCACAATTAATGCCATATTATATAGATCTAAATACCTTGAAAACTGGAACCATTGATATGTTCAATTACGGACTCAATATAAATATAGATCAATTTGGCGTGATGGTATCTGGAGATATGGGTAATATATTATTGAATATAGCAACTTTTATATATAGCATATTAATTATAATCTTCACCTTCCTGGGAACGGGATATTTAATAGAAAATAAAATTGATCTATAAGTTTAAATAAAAATCCCTAAAACCAGGGGTTTTTATATTATATTAAAAGTATCCTTTGCATATTAGGGATATATGTTGTATATAAATATTAAGTAGAATTTAAATAATACCTTGGGGTGATTATATGGCTAGGAGATTATCTATATCTATTCTACTATTTTTTATATTTCTGCTATTTTTTATTGGATTTGTATTGGCTAGTGAATATAAAAATATGGAAAACCTAAGAACAGAATATCCAAATATATCAGAAAAGGCCTACAGTTATAGGAAATCCAATTTGAATATATGGGCTATAAAACTAATATTAAAATTTCTATTCCCCTTTCTATTATTGATAACTAGATTATCCAATAGGATAGGCGTGTTTTCTCGAGGGAGTGGAAGGAATCTATTTTGGGCTGGATTTATATATGTAATTATATTTTCAATAATAGACCTATTAATTGCACTGCCCATCGATTTTTATAGTGGATTTATACTAAAGCATAGATATGGGTTATCCAATCAGTCATTATATAGGTGGTTGGAAATAGTCTTTAAAAACTTTGTAATAAATGGGCTGGTCTTTTCATTGCTCATATGGTTCCCCTATCTTTTAATATATAAAAGTCCTAACAGATGGTGGCTGTACCTAGGATTATTGACAATACCAGCTATTGCTTTTGTTACATTTATATCCCCTATGTATATAGACCCAATTTTTAATAGATATACATCTATAAAGGATGATGCTTTAGGGCAGGAGATAGGAGTATTACTTAAAAGAGCAGGTATAGAAGATGCAGACATATATAGGGTGGATAAGAGTAGGGATACTAAACTTATGAATGCTTATATGACTGGGATTTTTAAATCTAAGCGCATAGTATTATGGGATACTACTATGGATAAGTTAGAAAGGGATGAGGTATTATCCATAACAGCTCATGAAATAGGGCATTATGTAAGAGGGCATATCTGGCGAAGTATAGTACTTGGAGGATTATTTTCCATATTGTTGATGTTCTTAATATATAAAACCTCCAATTGGATATTGATAAGATCTAACGGAAGCTTTGGTTTCAATAGGCTATGCAATATATCCTCTATACCATTATTGATATTGGTATTAAATCTATATATGTTTTTTGCCTCGCCTATAATAAGCCTTAATTCAAGACAGATGGAGAGAGAGGCAGATGCCTATGAAATAGCTCTAACCCAGAATAGAGAGGCAGCAGTGTCCAGCCTAAATAAGCTATATAAGGAGAGTTTAAGTTTACCTCGTGTAAGCACAATATTTAAAATATGGTACCATAGTCATCCAATGCCAGAAGAAAGAATAGAATTTTTTAAAAACTATATAGAAGATTAAATCCCTGTAAGATAATCCTTTAAACCGGTCTTTAGATTTAGGCGACTAATCCTTTTTAAGGCTTTATTTTCGATTTGTCTTATCCTTTCCCTGGTAAGATTATATCTATCGCCTATAGATTCTAGGGTCGAAGGAGCATATCCATTGAGTCCAAATCTAAGCTTCAATATATTCTTTTCCTTAGGGGGGAGCATATCTAAGGCCTTATTCAATTCGCTTTTTAAGGATTGAGATATTACAAGATCTTCTGTTGAGATACTGGGATTGGGGATATAATCTTGAAGTTCAGTATAGCTATCATCAGCTTCCTGGTTTATAATAATGTTTAGAGATGCATGGTTACAATAATTCTTTCTATAGTGATCGATCATGTAATACTCGTCTTCTGTGATATCTATTTCCTTGCATAGAGTTTTTAGATCCACACCTATATTTTTTAGAGCATAGTTGTTTTCAGCTATAAATAATGCATTTAGTTTTTCGTGTAGATAGACGGGAAGCCTTATCATATAGCCATTATTGATTAGGGATCGATCCATATATTGGGTAATCCAGTAGTATGAATATGTGGAAAAGCTGGTGTTTTTGGTGGGATCAAACTTCTCTATGCTTCGGATCATTCCAAAGACCCCCTCTTGTGCTAAATCTTCCAAGGTATAGCATGTAGGAATCTTCAATCTTTTCCTTGCTGCTGAATAGACTAACCCGATATTTTTCATTATGATTTTATTCCTAATGTCTAAATCTTTATCTTGTTGATAAAGCACTACCAGTTCTTCATTGGAAAGATATTCAGTATCCATAGAATTTAACCGCATTTTTGTCATAATCATCACCTAATATACTATATTCTACATAGATTTAAAAAATCCTCTTTAATCGGTGAAAAATAAATATTTTATGGATTTAAAACATAATTGAAGTGATGACCTTTCATCACTTCAATTATGTTTGCTACTTAGATGGGATATTAACCTTTCCGTCAACTGATTCACATCTTCCATTCTATTATGAAGTTTAGCAAACTGGGAAGATAGATCTTCATCCTTAGATTGAGCTAGATCATTGGATACAAGCAGCATAT
The DNA here is from genome assembly GCA_012839395.1 of Tepidimicrobium sp. GTDB lineage: Bacteria > Bacillota > Clostridia > Tissierellales > Tepidimicrobiaceae > DUNJ01. The sequence goes on along the minus strand of DUNJ01000055.1, from coordinate 2,847 downwards.
TTATGCTATTTAAATATTGAGTGGTATTCCAATTGTTTTCCCCTATTTTCTTAGTTTGTTCTAGAATTTCTTTTATTGCATTTGGATTTTCCATAGAATTCATCCCTTCGCAAGTATATTTTATAATTTTAGTGTGTCCTAGAAAGAGTAAAATATTAATTTAATAGAAATTTTGAAAATCTATTGACATGATCGCTTTAATGCGTTACTATATTACTATAGTAAATCAAAAAAACAAATGCTTTGATGAGAACCAGTAGAGATACATTTCCTTTTACAGAGAGTTTCCGGTTGGTGAGAGGAGCATTAGGAGGTATTTCGAACACCTCTCTGAGCTAGGCACCGAATCCTGTTCAGGTAGTAGACTGTACTCGGTTATCTGCACCCGTTATAGTGCTAGAGTACAACATAGGTATGTTGTACTCGATAAGGTTGATACTGCGAAGTATCAACGAATAGAGATGGGACCACGGAGGAATACTCTCGTTCTCTAGCGAGATGCTAGAGTCGGGGGTTTTTATTTTTAGATTTTATAATGGAAAAGGGGAGATTTTAAATGAAGAGAAAAAATTGTATTATAATTTCATTGATTTTATTAGTCATCGTTATTGGAAATCTGGTTGGCTGCTCTAATGAAGCTGCAACAGATGAAGATTCTTTCGAGGAGCTAAAGGCAAGGGGCGAAATAATAATGGGACTTGATGATACTTTTGCTCCCATGGGATTTAGGGATGATGAAGGAGAATTGGTAGGATTTGATGTTGATTTAGCAGAAGAGGTATTTAGTCGGACAGATTTTGAAGTGAAGTTACAGCCTATAGATTGGACCATGAAGGAAGCGGAGTTGAATTCAGGCAATATCGATCTCATATGGAATGGCTATTCCATTACTGATGAGAGGAAAGAAAAGGTAGCATTTACTCAGCCTTACTTAGAGAACAGGCAGGTAGTGGTTACTCTATTGGATTCTGAAATAGATAGCAAAGCAGATTTAGAGGGTAAAAAGGTAGCAGTTCAAAGTGAATCTAGTGCTCTTGAGGCTGTAAATAGTGAACCAGAAGTCGTGGCAACCTTTGACGGTGGAGAACCGGTATTATTTGATACCTATCAAGAGGCGATGATGGATCTAGAGGCAGGAAGGGTAGATGCAGTTGTAGGTGATGAGGTCCTTATAAGATATTATATTAAACAGAAGGGCTCAGATGTTTACAAGGTAATAGGGGAAGACTTTGGGGAAGAAGAATATGGAATAGGAGTTAGAAAATCGGATAAAAAGTTGTTAGAATTACTCAATAATATACTAGATGAGATGAGGGAAGATGGAACTTACGACGAAATATATGAGAGATGGTTTGAGGGAGAATAATTAGCTTTTAAAGGGTGATATTATGCTAGGATATGTATATTCTTTAATGCCGGTTATGATTGATGGCTTAACAATAACCTTAGGGGTGTTCTTTATAACGTTGGTACTATCTATCCCGTTGGGAATTATAGTTGCTATAGGAAGGCTGTCCAAGATAAAGCCTATATCCAAAGTAGTTGAACTATATATATGGGTGATGAGGGGGACTCCCCTGATGCTTCAAATAGTATTTGTATTCTTTGGTTTGCCTATAGTAGGACTGGTATTTGATAGGTTTACAGCCGTAATCATAGCTTTTGTACTAAACTATGCAGCATACTTTGGCGAAATATTTAGAGGGGGCATGGAGTCCATAGATAAAGGACAGCATGAGGCTGCTAAAGTATTAGGGCTAAGCCCTTATAGGACATTTATAAGGATTATATTGCCCCAGATGTTCAAGATAGTATTGCCCTCAATTGCTAATGAGGTCATTACCCTAGTTAAGGATACATCTTTAATATATGTGGTGGGGATAGGTGAATTGTTAAGGGCAGGTAAAATTGCTTCCAACAGGGATGTATCCCTCATACCACTAGCAATAGTTGGATTAATTTATCTAGCATTGACGGCCATATTTACGGGGATATTCAATAAAACAGAGGAAAGGTATTCCTATTATGAATAGGGGGGAATAGAATTGATCCTAGAGGTAGATGGTTTAAACAAGAGCTTTGGGGATAAAGCTGTATTGAAGGATGTTAGCTTTCAATTGAAGGCTAGGGAGATATTGGCTATTATCGGTCCCTCCGGAGCGGGCAAAACCACAATTTTAAGATGTATAAATGCTTTGGAAAAGAGTGATAGCGGTACCATTAAGATAGATGGGGCCTATCTATGTAAAGATCATAATAATAGGACTATATATGCCAGCAATGAAGAGATGAAATTCATACGGAAGAGGATAGGATTGGTTTTCCAAAACTACAACCTCTTTCCCCATATGTCCGTAATGGAAAATATAGTAGAGGCACCTATAAATGTTATAGGCATATCTAAAGAGGAAGCGGAGCATAGGGCTTTAGAGCTTTTAAACAGCATGGGACTTTCGGATAAAAGGGATTCCTATCCATTTGAGCTTTCAGGAGGTCAGCAACAAAGGGTTGCTATTGCTAGAGCTTGTGCGTTGAATCCTAAGATAATGTGCTTAGATGAACCTACTTCAGCTTTGGATCCAGAGTTGAGGGAGGGAATAGCTAGTATAATAGAGGATCTTGCAGGAGATGATATGGGGGTTTTGATTATAACTCATGATATGGCTTTTGCGGAGAGAGTAGCCGACAGGATTATATTTATGGAAGAAGGTAGGATAATAAAGGAAGGCAGCAATGATGAATTCTTTGGCAACTTAAGAGATAGCAGGATAAAGCGATTCATAAGCTAGCTTATGTAAAATTTTTGGGTTACCCTATACCGATATCGGTATAGGGTAACCCAAAAAT
>DUNJ01000238.1 GCA_012839395.1 Tepidimicrobium sp. | reverse complement strand
CATATTTCCGGACGTCATTTAAGGGTCCTGGTAGTAAACGGGAAGACGGTAGCGGTAGCTGAACGCTTACCGGCACACGTAATAGGCGATGGTAAGAGTAATTTACGTCAGCTAATTGAAGCTACCAATAATGACCCTCGTCGTGGTGAAGGTCATGAAAAAGAATTAACAAAAATCATTGTAGACCCGGTGGTGCTAATGGTACTGGCCCGATCCGGCTTGACTTTTGATTATATTCCTGCGCCGGGAGAAACGGTATTTTTGCGCCAGAATGCTAATTTATCTACCGGTGGCACAGCTTGTGATGTGACAGCAGCGGTAAGTGCTAACATTAAAGATGTGGCCGAACGCGCGGCCCGGGCTATAGGGCTTGATGTAGCTGGCGTGGATTTGGTTGTGCCAGATTTTCAAGCTTCGGCTTCGGAAGTGACGGTGATTGAGGTTAATGCTGCTCCCGGACTAAGAATGCACATTGCGCCCAGCACAGGAAGGTCCCAGCCAGTGGCTGATGCCATTTTAGATTATCTGTTCCCTCCCGGCAGCAAGGGCCGAATTCCGTTGGTTTCTGTTACCGGAACCAACGGCAAAACTACCACCGTTCGCCTTATTGCTCATATATTAGCTGGAACCGGATCCAGGGTCGGGTTTACTTCCACTGACGGAGTATATATTGATGGTAAGTGTGTTTGGAGCGGCGATAACGCTGGTTACCGAGGAACAAGGTTGCTCTTGGAAGATTCAACAGTAGAGGCGGCAGTGTTGGAGACAGCTCGGGGCGGACTTATTCGTGACGGCTTAGCTTACGATTGGGCTGATGTGGGCGTTATCACTAACATCAGCGAAGATCACCTCGGTCAGTATGGAATTGATAGTTTGGAAGATCTGGCTCAGGTGAAATCTTTGGTTATTGAGGCAATTAAAAAAACAGGTTATGCAGTGCTCAGTGCTGACGATCCGCTGGTAAGTTTATTGGCTCAACGGGCGCATTGCCAGGTGATCTATTTCAGTATGAGAGCGGACAATCCTTTGGTTCAGCAACATTTATTAAGCGGTGGCCGAGCTTTGTTTGTTCAGGACGATATAATCGTGGCTCAAGAAGGGAACAGTCGCCGTCGGGTGGCAAAGGTAGGACAGCTTCCGGTAACATTACGTGGACGAGCTAAACATAACCTGGCCAATGCTTTAGCCGCCACAGCAGCTGTTTGGAGCTTAGGGGTGCCTTGGGGATTGATTCGACGTGGGCTCCATACTTTTTATTCGGATCTTAATACTAATCCTGGACGGACTAATTTGTTGTCAGTGGGGGATATCCAGGTGCTTGTCGATTACGGACACAATGTAGCCAGTTACCGTAGCACATTGGAGTTAGCCCGGGCGCTTTGTCCAAGACGTCTTCTTGGAGTGATCGGTGTCCCCGGTGATCGACCTGATGAGCTGGTACAAAGAGTCGGACAGACAGCAGCAGGTTTTGATCATATTTATATCAAGGAAGACGAAGACAAACGAGGTCGAGCTGCAGGAGAAATAGCCGAGCTGCTTTTTGAAGGCGCTCGCTCGGCCGGGGTCAGTACCGACAGGATACGGATTATATTACGGGAAGACGAGGCGCTAAAAGCGGCACTGGCCGAGAGCCAAAGCGGCGACCTGGTAGTGGTGTTTTATGAGCAGTTGGAGCGGGTATTAAGCGTGATCCACGCTGCAAAACAAGAACATTCTGGTTTCCAACAAAAAGTAAGCGGCTAAAAAGAGGACTTTTCCGGGGAAAAGCTAATATCTATGGTAAAATATAGTGGAGGATAAATTTTAGGTTAGGAGGGGGGAAGGGATTGCTATGCTTTCCCGCTTGGGCCAAACTGAACCTAGGTCTTAAGGTGGGTGCTAAGCGGCTGGATGGCTATCATGATATTGTAAGTGTTATGCAGACTATTTCTTTGGCCGATCAGGTACAGCTAGAACCCAGACAAGAAGGCATAAGTCTTGAGGTTATCGGTGCTAAGTTACCTACCGACAATCGAAACCTGGCTGTTCAGGCTGCTCGCTTGATCCAAGACCGGTTTCAAGTTCCAAGCGGCGTACACATAAGATTAATCAAGAATATTCCCTTGGCGGCCGGATTGGCTGGTGGAAGCGCTGATGCTGCAGCAGTATTGTATGGACTAAATGAGCTTTGGCACCTAGGCTTAGATATCAAAAACCTGGTTAAGCTGGCAACTAACATCGGAAGCGATGTGCCCTTTGCACTTTTGGGGGGTACAGGTTTGGCTCAAGGGCGTGGCGAAATTGTCTCTCCTCTTTGGCCTTTACCACATTGTTATTTAGTGCTGGCTTGCCCACCGGTTGCTGTTTCTACTGCCTGGGCCTATAATGAATTAGATTGCAGCTTAATTGATCCTCAGCCTGTGAATATAGATAACTTGATAGCTGCGCTGGAAAAAAAGGACTTAACCCAAATAGCTGCTTCTTTAGCCAACAGTTTTGAACCAGTGGTAGCTTTTCACTTTCCGGTGATTACAAGGATAAAAGAGGCTTTGCTGGCGGCAGGAGCTAAAGCGGCATTGATGTCCGGTAGTGGATCTACTGTGTATGGGATTTTTTCCGGCTTGGAAGAAGCTAAGCGTGCTGCTTCTGCTTTAAGTACTGATGTTACCACATATGTGGCTCGACCCGTGTCTGAAGGCGCTGGCCGATTACCCAAGGAGTGAATGATTGTACATGAAAAAATTGTTAAGTACTAATCTTGATTTGGGTTCTTACATGCCGCTGTGGGAAGGGGCATATCAGATTCTTCGAGAAGCCATTGTAGAGGGTGATTTAGCCCCAGGTCAACATCTAGCGGAACAGCAGCTGGCAGAAGAACTCGGTATTAGCCGCACTCCGGTACGTGAGGCTTTGCGGCGTTTGGCACTGGAAGGTTTCGTTGTGATGGTGCCCCGACGGGGAGCCTATGTAGCGGGACTATCTTTAAAAGATATGAATGATGTGTTTGAGTTGCGCATGGCTTTAGAGGGTTTAGCTGCTTATTTGGCTGCGCAGAGGATTACCCCGCAGGAACTGACGACACTTAAAGAGTTGCTAGATCAGCTGGAAACAGCTATTGTTTCTGGTATTAGAGAAGATATTATTGATGCTGATACCCGCTTTCATGCCTTAATTTATTCTGCCAGCCGTAATCGACGTTTAATCCGTATTGTGGGCAATTTATCTGACCAGATTCAAAGTTTTCGGTTGCAGTCGTTGTTTGCTCCCGGTCGTCTCAAAGAGACTATACAAGAACATAAACGGCTGCT
>DUNJ01000054.1 GCA_012839395.1 Tepidimicrobium sp. | reverse complement strand
TATATATTATATATTCTACAAAAAAACAGAAAATCCTTTTTGCTTTCAAGGATTTTCTGCTTTTTTATAAAAAATTTATACTTTGTCTTCAGTCTGGGACCTGCTAGAATTAGCAGGTTTTTCTTTATGGGAGTAATATTACAGGACTTTATACATATACATATAATGTTAAGTAGTAGGAGATTAAATGTGATTGTAAGGAGGGAAGATATGGAGAAGTTTGATATATATAGGGATATAGCTGAGAGAACAGACGGAGATATATATGCTGGAGTTGTAGGGCCGGTTAGAACTGGAAAATCGACATTTATTAAGAGGTTTATGGAATTATTGGTATTGCCCAATATTGAAAACAAATACAAGAAGGAAAGGGCCAAGGATGAATTACCGCTAAGTGGTGCTGGTAAAACTATAATGACTACAGAGCCAAAATTTGTGCCCAATGAAGCAGTTGAATTAACCTTGAGGGAAAATGTAAATTTTAAGGTAAGAATGGTCGATTGCGTTGGATACTTGGTTAAGGGTGCTATTGGGCATATAGAAGATGAGATACCAAGGATGGTTACTACCCCCTGGTATGAAAAAGAAATACCATTTGAGGAAGCGGCAGAGATTGGAACCAGGAAGGTAATGACAGATCATTCAACCATTGGATTAGTGGTGACTACCGATGGTTCAATAACAGATATCGATCGATCTAATTATATTAAAGCAGAGGAAAGGGTTATATATGAATTGAAAGAATTGGGAAAACCCTTTGTTATTATTTTGAACACAAAACATCCAGAGTTAGATAGTACCATAGCATTAAGGGAGAGTCTAGAGGAAAAGTATGAGGTTTCGGTTGTAGTATTGGACTGTTTAAATATGGAAGTTGAAGGTATCGAAAAGGTCTTTGAAAAATTGTTATTTGAATTTCCAGTTAAGGAGATTACGATTGATTTGCCTGGATGGATTGAAGGCTTGCCTAGGAACCATTGGATAAAGACTAATATATTGGAGGCCTTAAAGGAATCTATACAAGAATTGCAAAAATTAAATGAAGTGGATGGTTCATTGGAGTTACTAAGTCAGTTGGATATAATAAAAAATGTGGATATTAAGGAAATTAAACTTGGAGAGGGAGTAGTAAATGTTGAACTGATCATAGATGACGGATTGTTCTATCAAGTGCTAAATGAGATGACAGGGTATGATATAGATGGTGATTATCAGATATTGGGACTGATAAACAAACTTGCACATATTAAAAAAGAATATGATAAAATAGAAAACGCCCTAACTGAAGCCAATGAAATAGGGTATGGGTTGGTAAGCCCCAGTCTAGAGGAGATGGAATTGGCTGAGCCTGAAATATACAAACAGGGTAACAGGTTTGGGGTCAAATTAAAAGCTAAGGCACCATCCCTTCATCTATTGCGTTGCGATATAACTACGGAGGTATCACCTTTGATAGGCACTGAAAAGCAAAGCGAAGAACTTGTTAAGTATTTTTTAGATGAATTTGAAGGGGATCCAACAAAGATATGGGAGTCTAATCTATTTGGTAAATCCTTATATGATCTAGTGAATGAGCAATTACAAGGTAAATTGAGCACTATGCCAGATGATGCTAGAAATAAGATGAGGAGAGCACTAGAAAGGATAATTAATGATGGCAGTGGAGGATTAATTTGTATTATTATATAGTAAGTACCAGAACTGGATTAGATTAAGGTTGACAGTTAATTGAACCATACAAATAAAATCACTAGAGTGCTAATTTTGAAAATTTTAGCACCCTAGTGATTTTATTCACGAAAATCATAGGAAATTATAGCTTAATTCTTCTGGCATTATAAGCAATTATATGTTATAATAATAAATGCTTCTGAGAAAAAATGAAATCTATTATATATCTAAAATCAAATATCGGGATGTGGCGCAGTATGGTAGCGCACAAGTCTGGGGGACTTGGGGTCGCTGGTTCAAATCCAGTCATCCCGACCAAATATAGAAGTGGCAACTCAAGCATATAGCAAATAGATTTGAACCAGCGACCCCAAGTCCCCCAGACTTGTGCGCTACCATACTGCGCCACATCCCGATATTTGATTTTAG
>DUNJ01000053.1 GCA_012839395.1 Tepidimicrobium sp. | reverse complement strand
CGCCACACTGGCAGTGTGGAGGTCAGGGGTTCAAGTCCCCTAAGCTCCACCATACTAAAGAGCAGGGTCATAGTATTGGCTCTGCTCTTATCTAATATATATAGTAGTCAATTTAGCAATATAGAGGGGAACGGATTCGTTATGGCAAGATATAGTATGGAGGAACTGAGCAGGATAACTGTAGAGATGCTAGAAGGAAGAGGGGTAACATTAGAGGATATAGGGGAAATAGTTTTGCATCTTCAAAGGGAATACTATCCAAACCTCACCCTTGAAACCTGTGTAGAAAACATTAAGGCGGTTCTTAGCAAAAGAGAAATAGTCCATGCAATTTTAACAGGTATTGCCTTGGATGAATTGGCTGAGAAAAAGCTTTTACCTGAACCCCTTCAAAGTATAGTGGCTGCAGATGAGGGATTATACGGAATTGATGAGATCATACCGCTATCAATAGTAAATGTATATGGAACCATAGGGTTGACCAATTATGGTTATCTAGACAAGGTAAAGGTAGGTATAATAAGGGAATTGGATGATCAGAAAAATGATGATGTAAATACTTTTTTGGATGACTTAATCGCGGCAATTGCGGCTGCAACGGCTAGTAGAATAGCACATTCTGTCGAGGGATAATTGCTAAAAGAGGATACTGAATGGGATCAGTATCCTCTTTTTAGATCTACAACATTGATCAATTCCTCGTTGTTTTTATATCTTCTCATATTTTGATAAGCTATATCATATCTTCGTTTTCTATACATTTCCGAAGCCCAGGAATTATGCGGGGATATGATGACATTTTGCATATCCCATAGCGGGCTGTTTTTTGATAATGGCTCATTTTCAAATACATCTAGAGCGGCCTTCTTAATCTTGCCGGTTTTTAGGCTATGTATAAGAGCCTCTTCATCTACAATGCTTCCACGAGCAATATTTATTAAATAGGTCCCATCTTTCATATCGGATAGTAGGGATTTATCTACTAGATGGTGGGTGTCTTCAGTATAGGGCGCTGTTATAACTACAACATCGCATTGGGCAATAACCTCATTTATATTATTAACACTGAAACATCTATCAAAATATTTTGCTTTTCTGCCACTAAAGTTTATTCCAATGATTTTTACACCAAAATTTTTAAATCTTTTTGCAGTCTCCTGGGCGATGGAGCCGGTTCCTATAAAGCCGATTGTTTTTCCATAGATCTCAAGGATAGAGGTGTCCATTTCCCATATTTTTTTAGACTGCTTATCGTAGAACTCCCTGCTATTTTTATACATCTCTAAGATTTTTAGAATTATCCATTCTGCTATTGGGATGCTATAGCCACCTCTGTGATTTGTAACTATGATGTCTTGTTTTAGGACATGATCGATGGGGAGTTGATTAATACCTGCACTTAGAAGCTGTATCCATTTTAAATTAGGAAGCATGCTTATATCGATTTTATCAAAGGGATCGAAACAAACCATTACATCTATATCCTGCATGTCGCGGGAAAATTTTAGATCCCTTTCGTGTTCAAATACTATGTCATATCCCAAGTTTTTTAAATCTTTAAATTCTTTATCTTCATATTTGAAGGTGATTAATGCTTTCAAGATTATTCCTCCTTATAATATATATAACTATATCTACCCTATTATGGCTAAACTAAATAAAAACATACTTGGTTCGTGATTTATCGAAATTTTTATGTTATGGTATTGCTTTAATCATATATTTGCATATAATTGGAAACAGTAGTAATAGGGATGGAAAAGGGGAATTTATAATGACAAGGTACTATTATGCAGTTAAAGATGGCAGAAAGACAGGAATATATAAAAGTTGGGAGGAATGTGAGGCTCAGGTAAAAGGGTATTCAGGGGCTCTATATAAGAAATTTTCAACTTATGAGGAAGCATTAAAGTTTATTTCAGGAGGGGAAAGCACCTATCAGGTAGGAAATATTGAAAAACCGGATACAGATGAAATGATAGCTTATGTAGATGGTAGTTTTGAAGAGGGAAGCAATCATTATAGTTATGGAGCAGTTATCTTTACAGCCGAAGGTAAAGCTACACACTCTCAAAAGGAAAACGATACGGATATGGTAGATATGAGGAACGTAGCTGGGGAAATAAGGGGAGCTATGTATGCTATGGATGAAGCGGTAAAGAGGGGCAAAAAGGTTCTATATCTCTACTATGATTATATGGGCATTGAAAAATGGGCATTGGGGGAATGGAAGACCAATAGACTTGGCACTAAAAGATATAAGGAGTATTATGATCGCATAAGTAAGGATTTAAAGGTCATATTTATAAAGGTTAAGGCTCACTCCGGGGTTAAATATAATGAAGAGGCAGATCGGCTAGCAAAGGAAGCTCTTGGATAGATGGTTAATTCTGTATAATATGGCTTAAAACCAAGTCATATTATACCTCGATTTTTTCAAAGGGCACCTCGTTTCTGTTAAGTAGTTCAATAGCATAATCATCAACTCTATAGTCGTGAATAAAATAAATTTTCTTTATCCCAGCTTGTATTAAGGCTTTAGTGCAATTTAAACAGGGAAAATGGGTTACATATGCTACACAGTTTTTTACAGAGATCCCTTCCTTAGCGCAGTAAAGTAATGCGTTCATTTCTGCATGGATTGTAGCTATACAATGGCCATCCCTCATAGTGTGGCCTACATCATCGCAATGGGGATTTCCAGATATGGATCCATTATAACCGCTAGATACTATTCTATTATCATCATTAACTATTAGGCAGCCTACCTCTGCCCTATCACAGGTAGAGCGAGCTGCTACCATCTTAGTAATCTTCATAAAATATTCATTCCAACTCATCCTTTTGCTCATCTGATATTCTCCCTTCATAAACTAAAAATCTGTATTTAGGTTCTATTATAGCTTCCCCGTTGAATAAAGACAACGATTATATAGCCAAGGCCAATTTTAATAGAGTAATTACCTAATAGGTATAGGTAAACACTATAGCTAGTATCGATCTATAGGATAATTCAATAGAAAATATTCGATTGTTATAGTATAATCAAAATAAAACAACAATACAATTAGGGAGGGGGGGATTCTAGATGAGCAGGTTGAAAGATAATATAATAATTAGGCTATTATTGGCGGTGGTCATAGGAATTTTTTTAGGGCTTATTGCAAATAAAAGGTTGATTGGTATAACTATTACGATTAATTATATTCTAGGACAATTTATATTTTTCTGTGTACCTTTGATCATCATCGGCTTTATTACGCCTTCTATTACCAACCTGAAGGCAAATGCTAGTAAGATGCTAGGAGCAGCGCTTTTAATTGCCTACCTATCGTCGGTGGGGGCAGCACTATTTTCAATGCTAGCGGGATACATAATCATTCCCGGATTAAATATAGTAACAGATCCGGAAGGATTGAAGAGCTTGCCGGAATTGGTATTTCAATTGGATATTCCACCTATTATGTCTGTTATGTCAGCATTGGTATTTTCTATCGTTATAGGCCTTACAGTGGTATGGACGGAATCAAAGGCCGTGGAGAAGCTATTGGGGGAATTTCACAATATCATGTTGTCGGTGGTAACCAGATTGGTCATTCCCGTATTGCCAATATTTATAGCGACCACCTTTGCTGAACTGGCATATGAGGGTAGTATAACTAAACAATTTCCCATATTTATTGAGATAATTATAATAGTTTTAATAGGACATTTTGCGTGGCTAGCTCTTCTCTATGGCATTGGCGGTCTAATATCTAAGGAAAATCCAATAGAGGTTATTAGGCATTATGGACCTGCCTATTTGACGGCCGTGGGTACCATGTCTAGTGCTGCAACCCTTCCAATAGCTTTAAACTGTGCAAGGAAGTCGAAGGTATTGGATCGGGAGGTAGTGGATTTTGCCATCCCCATAGGGGCAACTATACATCTGTGCGGTTCAGTTTTGACCGAAACCTTTTTTGTAATGGCTATATCTAAGATATTATATGGTACATTACCATCGATAGCGTCCATGATAACCTTTATCGTACTCTTAGGAATATTTGCTATTGGAGCACCTGGAGTTCCGGGGGGAACTGTAATGGCATCCCTAGGCTTAATAACGGGAATCCTTGAATTTGATCAATCGGGAGTGGCATTGATGCTCACCATATTTGCATTACAGGATAGCTTTGGTACCGCATGTAATATTACAGGAGATGGAGCGATGGCCTTAATGTTGACAGGTATATTTAAGGATAGGAATCGGGAGGAAGCTGTTTAAGGATATTGCAAAAATGGTCAACTCTTATGAGTATGGCCATTTTTATTTGGCTAAAAACGGGTATAAATTACTAGGTATTTAAGTTGCACATCTATATTGGATGAGGTGGTATAGAAATGTATGGTTTGGTTTTAGAAGGCGGCGGAGCTAGGGGTGCTTATCATATAGGAGCTTATAAGGCCCTATTGGAAGAAGGAATTCAGGTAAAGGGGGTCTCTGGTACCTCAGTAGGAGCGTTAAATGGGGCCATGATAGTCCAGGGGGATTTTGAAAAAGCCTATGAGATATGGAGTGACATGTCCTATTCTAGGGTAATCGATCCTAGCAACGAATATATATTTCAGTTGGGAAAGCAGGGTAAATTGGATAGGGAGGATATTAAGCTCATAGCTGAAAAACTTAAAGGGGTTATAACTGATAAGGGTTTGGATATCACTCCTCTAAAGGACTTAATAGAGGATATTTTGGATGAAGAGAGGATTAGAAATTCGGGAAAGGATTTTGGGATAGTAACGGTTTCGTTGACGGACATGAAACCGTTGGAGGTCTATATTGAGGATATCCCCCATGGAAAACTAAGGGACTATCTATTGGCAAGTGCATATCTACCTGTATTTAGGCGAGAGAAGATAGATGGAAAAAGCTATATAGATGGCAGCTTCTATAACAATCTGCCTGTAAACCTATTGAAGGATAAGGGTTATAAGGATTTGATACTCATAAGAACTCGTGCAGCTGGCGTTATTAGAAGGGTGGACTTAAAGGGGTTAAACGCTATTATAATATCCCCTAGAGAAAGCTTAGGTAGCATTTTGGATTTTGATGGCGATAGGGCACGATACAACCTTAAATTAGGATATTTTGATGCATTGAAGGCATTAAGGTCATTAAAAGGACATGATTATTATATTGAAGCGGATAAGGATGAGAACTATTTTATGGAATATCTATTGAGCCTAGATAAGGCTAGAATATTGAAACTGGCAAAATTGTTTAGAATTGAAGGGGAATCCAATAGAAGGATGTTATTTGAAAGGGTTATTCCAAAGCTATCTAATCTTTTAGGGGTTGATGATGAGGATGATTATTCAGATCTATTCTATGTTTTGCTAGAGGAGCTAGCAAAATTGTATAATATAGAGAGATTCAATGTATATACTTGGCATGAACTGCTTCAGCTAGTAAAGGAGGGTTTAAAATCGGGAGGAGATAGCGAAGAGGAAGAACGGATAATAGATAGAATAATTGAGAAAGTAGATATATTGCACATATTTACCAAGGAAGAGGTTGTTAAGGAGTTTGGGAATATTTTGTTTGTCGAAAGATAATAGGGATAATTTGCAAAAAAGGATTGCTATTTTAATGGACTGAGGATATAATAGGGTATAACCTTAATTCATCAGTAAAGCGGTGCGATTCAAATTATTATATAGTAATAGGAAATTGTGGAAGAAATAAGATTTTGATAGGTTATATTGCTCTCCAAATCTTTATTTCTTACAAGCGTTCTGAGGATTAAAGGAATAAAAATTTGGAGGTATATTAAGATGATCAATGGTACAGTAAAATGGTTCAATTCGGAAAAGGGTTTTGGATTTATTCAAACGGAAGAAGGTACGGATGTATTCGTACATTTTTCACAGATCAACAAGGAAGGATTTAAAACCTTAGATGAAGGGGAAGCGGTCACCTTTAGAGTGGTCGAAGGTGCAAAGGGACCCCAAGCTGAAGATGTTACACCAGTTCAGTAATTGAATAAGATGGAACCAAAAGCCTTAAAGATAAATATCCTTGAGGCTTTTTCTGTTCCAATAATACATACCCAGTTGCCTATAATGTTAGGATGTATTTAAATAGTTATTGAAAGGATATAAATGTAGTAACTTTCAATGGATTCATATATAAGTTCCATATAGTTGAAGTGGGGATTGTATTTGTATATTTGGAATTGGATTTAAATTTGCTGTGATATATTGAAACATGGAGGTATTTGGGGTGGATATTGAATATATTCAGAGACGTATCGCAAACCGAAAACCTAAGGCTATGGATATAATACATAGCTACTCAGTGTTTATACCGTTAATAGACGTGGGTGGACAGTGGGAATTAATATATGAGGTAAGGTCAAAGACCTTAAAAAGACAACCGGGTGAGATATCCTTCCCAGGTGGCCAGGTGGAATGCGGGGAAACATATGAAGAAGCCGCTATAAGGGAGACCATGGAGGAACTCAATATCGATAAAGATAACATAGGTGTTTTGGGAGAATTAGATTATATAGTATCATACTATAACTCCATTATCTATTCCTTCCTAGGCATTATAGATGGTATAAACTTAAATGACATTAGGCCATATAGGGGTGAGGTGGATCATATATTTACTGTACCCTTGGATTTCTTGATCGAAACGGAACCTAAGGTCTATTATATAGATTTGAGAACATCTATAAGTGGAGATTTCCCCTATAGCCTAATCCCTAATGGCAAGGATTATAATTGGCAAAAGGGTAGATATCCTGTCTATTTTTATAGATATGAAGGCTATATTATATGGGGGCACACGGCAAAGATTACAAAGCATTTTGTAGATATAATAAAGGGCTACTAAATTTAGTGGCCCTTTTATTTTCTATCTATTTTCTTCGACGACTCTATTCTTAATCATCCTACGCTCTTCTTTAAGGTTTTTAAAGTCACCAACTAGGAAAATGGCAGTCAGCGTAGAGGCAACCAGATCTGACACTGGTCCCGCTGCCCAGACTCCTGTGAGTTCGAAGAATCTGGGAAGGATTATTAATGCAGGGATCAATACTAAGACTTGCCTAGATAAGCTTAATAAGGCAGCTTGCCTAGGCTTTCCCGTAGCTTGAAAGTAGTTAGAACTAACGATTTGAAATCCTACGATAGGCAGCAGTGCCAAATAAATTCTTAAACCCCTAGTGCCGACTTCCAGTATATTGACAATATCGTCCCCCTCATTTAAAAACAGCTTAAATAGTTGGGCAGGCATGGTTTGAGTAAGTATAAAACCTAGGCCTACCACCGAGGTAGCAGCTATTATGGCTTTTTTTAATGCATCCGTAACCCTATCATATTGCTGCGCCCCATAATTAAATCCTATTATAGGCTGTGCACCTTGGTTTATACCAAATACAGGCATCAGTATCAACATAGTTATGCTATGAATTACCCCCATACTAGAAATTGCTACATCTCCACCATAGGTACTCAGCGTATTATTTAATATAGCTGTTACCATAGAGGCAGCTAATTGCATGCTAAATGGGGCAAAGCCTATTGAGAGGATATCTTTAACTATATCTGTTTTAAGTGCTAAATTTTTCTTCCTCAACTTTAACATGCTTCTATTGCCCGAAAAATAATTAATAACCCAGGCCGCAGATACCGCCTGGGAAATAATTGTGGCCCATGCAGCTCCTTTTATTCCCATATTGAATTTAAATATAAAAATATAGTCCAATATTATGTTTAGAATAGCCCCTATGAGCATAGTATTCATGGCAATTTTAGGGTTTCCTTCACCCCTAATAAAATTGTTTAATCCAAATCCTACAGATTGAAATGGGGAACCTATTAAAATTATGGACAAGTAGGCTACGGAGTGGGGGAGAATATCCTTACTAGCTCCAAATAACCTTAGCAGGGGTTCTATAAATATAAGACCAGATATAGTTAAGATCAATGATATTATTACCAATAGGGTGAATGCATTTCCAAGTATGGACTCTGCTTCATCCTTTCTATTCTGACCCAAGCGTATTGAGGATAAGGAATTGCCCCCAATACCTATTAACATTCCAAAAGCCATAAGTATTAATGCGACGGGGGAGCCTACAAATATAGCTCCAATCCCTATACTACCCATGTCCTTACCTATAAAAATTCTATCGACTATATTATATAAGGCGTTGACCATCATCCCTACTATAGCAGGGATGGAAAATCTGATAAGAAGCTTTCCGACAGCTTCTTCCCCTAACATCTTCGATCTTCTACCTTTTACATCCATCAAGCATCCCTCACTTTTTCTAAAATTTCTACTACAAACTGTAAACTCTTGTTAAATTCTATTATTTCATCTTTTGAAAGGTTAAAAAATCGTTCCTCTATTTGATTTAGAAATCTATTTTTAAGCACTAGATAATATTTCAAACCTTCATCGGTCAATTGGATCAATACCTTCCGTCTATCCTCCTGGTCATCTTCCCTATGTACTAGATTGAGCTCTTCAAGAGAGTAGATCAAGGTTGTAACGCTCCCCTTTTCCATATCCATGCATTTTCCTAAAACGGTAGGGGATATTTTGCCCGATTTGCCAATAATCATTATGGCCTTTATTTGATTTTTAGTGCAGTTATATTTATCATTCTTTATTCTAAAAGCAGGTGTAAAATTTTGATGGAATAGGGAAATGAAGCGTAATAGATTGTATCTAATATCATCTATAAATTTACCCGACATAGAATCACCTAAACAAAAATAGTTAGAATTCTAACTGTTAGAATTCTAACTATTTATTATATATGCTTATATTGAAAAGTCAATACCCTAATTCGTAAAAGTTTGTGTCCAATATGAAGTACCATTGATATTGGCATAGCCTATTCCAATTTTTCCAAAGGCTGGGTTAAGAATATTTGCTCTATGACCAGATGAACCCATCCAGCCATTCATCACCGATTGGGCGCTAGAGTAGCCCTTGGCTATATTTTCCCCAGCAGTTCTATATTGGATTCCAAAGCTTCTAATCATAGAAAAGGGATCTCCGTAAGTAGGGGAATTATGGCTAAAATAGTTATTTCTGGCCATATCCTCGGATTTAGTCCTAGCTACTTTAGACAGCTCTTCGCTATGTACGAATGGAGCTAGTCCAGCTTTTTGTCTCTCAATATTTACAAGCCTCAGTACTTCCATTTCCATGGAATAATCCGCTACCGAAGTATCTGATTTATATCTATCATAAGGTTGATTGTAATATATAGGGCGTCCTCCTCTATTGGTTTGACTATTATATCTTGCATAGTATAAATTGTTGCTTTGGGCATGTCCCATCGATGTTCCCAATAATAGTGCTATAATCAATGAAACTATTATCTTCTTACCATTAGCTTCCATATATATCCTCCCTTTATATTTTAGTTTTAAAAGAGTATAGCATTAAATTTATTGGAAATAAACGATCAATACATGGCAAGATAACATAATGATGTTATTATATGGATAAGGTTGGCAACTATAAAAATTTAAAAGGCCCTGGATTCAGGACCTCTCTTTTGAACTACTTCACTCTTACTTGATGGTAGACCTTCTTCCCTTTTCTTATTAGGAGTTTATTATCCTCAAAATCCTTAAGGGTAAGTATTTTGTTTGTATCTTCAACCTTAATACCATCTATGCTAATACCCCCCTGTTGTATTAGCCTTCTGCCCTCTCCATTCGATTTGGTTAACCCAATCTTTCTTAATAGATCTAGTATTCCTATTCCATCCTTAAATAGCGACCTATCCAATTCCGTGTGGGGTATAGACTCAGTTTGGGAACCATTTGAAAATAAGGCCCTTGAAGCCTGAGCCGCTTTTTTTGCTTCGTTTTCACCGTGAATTATCTTTGTAACCTCATATGCAAGAACTTCCTTTGCAGCATTTATTTCAGCACCTTTAAGGTTGCCTAACCTATTTACTTCCTCCATAGGCAAGAATGTCAATAGAGCAAGGAATTTCTTTACGTCTCTATCATCAGAATTTCTTAAGTATTGATATAACTCGTAGGGCGATGTCTTTGAAGGATCTAGCCATATAGTGCCAGCTTCAGTTTTTCCCATCTTAGTCCCTGCAGCGGTAGACAGCAGATTGAAGGTCATAACATATGCCTGTTCTCCTTCTAATTTTCGTATTAACTCTGTACCACTAAGAATATTGGACCATTGATCGCTTCCACCTACTTGGAGCCGACAGTTATAATCCCTAAATAGCTTTAAATAATCATAGGACTGCATCAGCATATAGCTGAATTCAAAGAAGGTTAATCCTTCCTCTAGCCTATTTTTATAGCAATCAAAGGTAAGCATTCTATTGACTGAAAAATGGACACCAACTTCCCGCATGAAATCCAAGAAGTTTAGATCCAATAGCCAATCGGCATTGTTGACTATTAAGGCCTTATCATTATCAAAATCTATAAATCTCGAGAGCTGTTCTTTAAACCTTGCCGCATTATAATCTATCTGTTCCTTAGTCATCATCTTTCTCATATCGGTTCTTCCAGAAGGATCCCCTACCATTGTGGTTCCTCCTCCTAATACGGCAATAGGCCTATGACCTGCCTTTTGCATATGCATCATCACCATTATCTGGATAAAATGGCCTAGAGTTAAGCTATCGGCAGTTGCATCAAATCCTACATAAAATGTAACGGATTCCTCTTCTAAAAGTTTGATCAATTCTTCTTCGTGGGTTACTTGGTCTATGTAACCTCGTTCCTGCAATGTATGGAATACATTAGCCATATTTTCCCTCCTAGATTTTTTTAATTATCAGGCTATATAATAAAAAGGGTATCTCCTCGTAAAGGACGAGAAAATACCCGTGGTACCACCTTAATTTGCATAAAGCCTCAAATTGCGTAACGTGCACGAACGCAGTAGTTTCCTACTGAACTCCGGAAGCGTAATTCGCATATCTATTAGGTTATAGATCTTTCACCGCCGACCTATTCTCTGTTAATTAACCATAGATAGCTACTAATTCCATCATAGTATAGTATTGAATTAGCAATTAAATATCAGCATTATATTAATATATAAAATAGAACTTGTCAAGATAATAGGAGGATGGGAATTTGAATAATCCCCATCCTCTTGATTAAAGTTTATATCCATTATTCTTCTACTATTAACTCTTTGCTATTTTCCCAAAGACCATGGATATTGCAATAGCTTGTTGCAAATATTGTACCCGACTTTTCAACCTTGAATTTCAAAGTTACATCTGGTTCGGTAAAGGTTCCGTATTCACCGTGGGAGGCAAAATCATAAGATCCTACTTCTACCGGGAAGTTTCCACCCTCAGGTTTGAAATAGACTTTAATCCATGAAATATAATGGTCCAATGTATTTGGGTGAGCTATTTCCTGGCCTATATTTACCCTTAATTCAACCAATTCATCTTTCTTAACCCTATCAGGACAGCTTATCACAGGAACGTGTTTTTCGCCCTTCCAATCCCCACTTTGATATAGTGATCCTAAACCTTTCATATAAATCTCCTCCAAGTCTTATTTATGATATTTAAGTTTAGTAGATATATACCCAAAAGAGGCAGACAAAAACCTAATAATTCGGTAAAAGCTTCTTTTTTAGGTATAATATACTTGATGAAGAAAGGAATGATAGCATGGAAGAAATAGAATTGATTGCAACGACCACCTTTGGCTTGGAGGCCATAGTGAGAAGGGAGCTGGAGAACCTCGGCTATAAAGACTTGGTTACTGAAAATGGTAAAATAACTTTTAAAGCCACGGAAAGGGATATTCCTATTGCTAATTTATGGTTGAGATCAGCCGATAGGGTATTGTTGAAGATGGGAGAATTTAAGGCCACAACCTTTGAAGAACTATTTGAAGGTACCAAGGCCCTGCCTTGGGATGAATGGATTACAGAGGATGGGGAGTTTACTGTAGAGGGTAAATCTGTAAACTCTAAGCTATACAGCATTTCCGATTCTCAGGCTATAGTTAAAAAGGCCATAGTGGAGAAGATGAAGACTAGATATAATAGGGATTGGTTTGAAGAGACAGGGGCTAAGTTTACGGTAGAAGTGTCTTTATTAAAGGATATGGCAACATTGACGATTGATACCTCAGGGGTAGGTTTGCATAAGAGAGGATATAGGTCCCATGGTGGAGCGGCCCCATTGAAGGAAACATTGGCTGCGGCCTTGGTTCAACTGAGCTACTGGAATAGGAATAGGCTGTTATGGGATCCTTTTTGCGGTTCTGGAACCATCCCGATAGAGGCTGCAATGATAGGTAAGAATATAGCGCCAGGGCTCAATAGAAATTTTGCTTCTGAAGAATGGCCCAGAATTAGCAAGGAATATTGGTATGATGCAAGGAGAGGGGCTTGGGATTTAATGTATAGAGATAGTAAATTAAGCATATTAGCATCTGATATAGATAGAAGGGCAATAGAGATAGCTAAGAGAAATGCATATAATATGGGATTGGAAGAAGACATAAAATTTAAGGTGGGAGATATTAGGGATCTGAGAGTTGAGGAGGATTATGGGGTTATAATATGCAACCCACCCTATGGTGAGAGGATGGGAGAGAGGAAAGGGGTGAATAAGCTTTATAGAGATATGGGGAGGATTTTTAAGGATTTGGATACATATTCAATATATGTGCTGACATCTGAAGAAGGATTTGAATCCTTATATGGTAAAAAAGCCGATAGAAGGAGAAAGCTATATAATGGTCGTATGAGGGTAGATTACTATCAGTATTATGGACCAAGGCCACCTAAGATTGTTGAATGAGGTAGTTTATAGTGATACAATCTAACCAAAAGATGAAGGGGGAAGCGCGATGGGCATATATACTAAGACCGGGGATAAGGGGAAGACAAGCTTATTTGATAATACGAGGGTATCCAAAGATGATATCAGAGTGGAAAGTTATGGAACGGTGGATGAATTGGTTTCATTTTTAGGACTAGCTAAAAACTACGTGGACTGCCAAGAGATATACAACATTATACAAGGGATTCAAAACAAACTATTCACTGTATCTGCTCATCTAGCAACCGAAGATGATAGTAAAATAAGGTATCGGATAGTGGAAGAGGATATACAATTTTTAGAGGATACTATAGATAGATATACGGAAAAATTGGATGATGTCACTGGATTTATAATTCCGGGCTCCGGGAAAGGGTCTGGATATATGCATGTATGTCGTACCATCTGTAGAAGGGCTGAAAGAAGAATAGTTACGCTAGAGTCTCAGGCAAAAGTAGATCCTTTATTGATTAAGTATATAAATAGGCTATCGGATCTAATATATGCATTAGCAAGATACCTGGAAGAGGAAGAAATAGACGTGAGTTATAGAGAATAAAATGCTTTGTGTTTTAAAAACTGTTATGATATCATTGTAAAAAGCGTCTAATTATATTGTAGTAGGTGGTAGCATGCTAACGGGTAAACAATTAAAACATCTAAAAAGAACAAAGGAAAAGTATAGCATGTTAAATTATCATGTCCTCGAGAGCATGGCTGATTGGGTTAGAGTTGTAGACTATGATGGGAATGTGCTATATGCTAACAGAGCTATGAAGGAATCCCTCGGAGAGGAGTTAGAAGGCAAAAAGTGCTATAGGATCCATAATAAGAAGGAAGCTTGTGGCTTTTGCATATCTAGGAGGAGCATAAAGAATAAGGAAACAATTCAAAAGGAAGAGGTTATAGGGGGAAAATTTTACTCTATTAAGAGCTCACCTGTCTTAGATGATAGCGGGAAAGCTATAGCCGCTGTAGAGGTATTTAGGGATGTAACGAGGGAGAGGAAATTGGAGCTGGAGCTCATTGAAAAGAATACGAAGATGAGTAAGGATCTATTATTTGCCAAAAGGCTTCAACGGAGGATATTACCTAAAAAGGGAAGGTATAATACGGTTGAAATAGATCATCTATATAAACCTTCGGAGATGCTAAGCGGTGATATGTTCGATATATATTATATTGATGATGACCATATAGGAATCTATATCAGCGATGTGGTTGGTAACGGTATTACTGCTTCTATGATGACTATGTTTATCAGACAGACCATGCGAGCTATAAAGGATGATATTTTAAGACCTTCGGTGGCGTTAACGGAACTGCATAAGAGATTTGTAGCGTTGGACTTAAAATCGGACAAGTACTTTACAATTTTTTATGGGATATATAATTTTAAAAGTAATCGCCTTATATATGCAAATGCAGGTCATAATTGTGTTCCAATAAAATATAATAATAATGAGATAAGCCTGTTAAAGACAAGTGGGCTTCCCATATCTTTAATATTTAATGAAATATATTATGAGGAAAATGACATAATATTAGATAGAGGCGATAAGATACTACTCTATACTGATGGGATAACGGAAGTAAGGGATTCGAAAGGGAATGAATTCGGAGTAGAAAGGCTTGTAGATATCATAGATCAGAATAGAGATAATGTATTAACTGCCATAGTGGAAGATGTGGAGAGATTTAGATGGGGAGAACAGCAGGATGATTTCGCAATGGTATTGATGGATGTATTGATGTAAAAAGCCTCAGAATTGTAATTCTGGGGTTTTTAAATTTTTAGGTGGTGAACCGATGGGTAATATAACCTTTAACTACTCTAATTCCTTTATAAAATGTCATCAAGTTGAAAACATGAAGCCATTAATAGAAGTTGCCCATGGCCTGTTGCATCGGGGTGAGGGGCCGGGAGGAGATTTTACAGGTTGGATAGATCTTCCCAGGAATTACGATAAGCAGGAACTTGAAAGGATTAAGGAATCAGCCAATAATATACAGAGGGATTCGGATGCTTTGATTGTAATTGGAATAGGGGGTTCCTACATGGGAAGTAGAGCATGTATAGAGGCCTTAAATCATAGCTTTTATAATCATCTTCCCAGGGATAGGCGCAGGGGTCCAAATATATACTATGCGGGCAATAATATGAGCAGCGATTATATATGTAATTTGATGGATCTATTAGAAGATTTAGATATAAGCATTAATGTGATATCTAAATCTGGCACTACAACAGAACCAGCAATAGCATTTAGATTGTTGAGAAAATATATGGAGAATCGATATGGGAAAAGGGAATCCAATAGGAGAATATATATTACCACAGATAGGCATAAAGGTGGATTGAGGACATTGGCCGATAGAGAAGATTATATATCCTTTGCAATTCCAGGGGATATAGGGGGGAGGTATTCTGTTTTGACAGCTGTTGGCCTATTGCCAATGGCTGTTTCTGGAATTGATATAGATAGAATATTAGAGGGCGCTCGAGATGCTATGGATGAATACTCTAGAATTAATATAGACGAGAATATATCCTACCAATATGCATTGGCAAGAAATATATTATATGGGCAGGGGAGGTATATAGAGTTACTTATAAATTACGAACCCCATTTAAATAGCTTGGCTGAGTGGTGGAGGCAGCTATTTGGTGAAAGCGAGGGCAAGGATGGAAAAGGTATATATCCATCTTCCGCTAATTTTACTACGGATCTCCATTCCATAGGCCAATTAATCCAAGATGGAAGGAGGAACTTGTTTGAAACTACTATATATGTAGAAAACCCTCGGCGAGATATAGGGATTGAAGCGGATGACTTCGATATAGATGGCCTCAATTATCTATCGGATAAGACAGTAGATTTTATCAATAGAAAGGCTTTTGAGGGAACTTTAATGGCTCATACTAAGGGTGGGGTGCCTAATTTAATTATAAAGGTTCCAAGGTTGGAAGAATATTATATGGGAAAACTTATATACTTTTTTCAAAAAGCATGTGCTATTGGTGGGTATATATCGGGTGTTAACCCTTTTGATCAGCCGGGGGTGGAAGGATACAAGAGAAATATGTTCAAGCTTTTGGGGAAGTTTGAAAGCTAGCGGAGCGGGGATAGGGCGGTATAAATCAGCTTTGTAATATAAAGGTATAGATTGGACACAATATATAGAAATATCTTTTATGGAAGGTGATTTAGGTGAGGACCTTTTGGAAGATCTTTTTGGTGTCATTTATATCTTTTTTTATTGCCTTTTTTTTAGGTTCCTATACCTACGTGAGGGAAAGTAAACATAGGATGAATTCTAAAATTGTAAAAGTGGAAGATGAAGATAAAGATAAAGATGATGAAAAGAGCCATAGGCCCCTTAAGAGAGTTAAACGTTATACCTCGTTAGCAGAAGCTTTTGAAAAAAGCGATAGGGTCAATATAGCCATATTGGGAATGGAGGAATCCAGATCTGATACCATTATGGTGGCCTCCTTTAGTCCATCTACTAAGGAGGTAGATGTAATCTTTATACCTAGAGATACATATATACATAGGAGAGGTTATGATGGAGCGGAGCAGCGGAAAATAAACTCCATATATGCAGAGCATGGCGTAGCGGGGGTTAAGAAGGCTATATCCCATGTATTGGGTAAGGCTCCTATCCATCATTCTGTAATAGTGGATTATGAAGGGGTTATTAAAATAATAGATTCCATAGGTGGGGTGGAGATTATGGTACCCTTTGATATGAGGTATAGCGATCCCACTTCAAGGCCACCATTGGATATAGATATTAAAAAAGGAAAACAAACCTTGGATGGCAAGAACTCTTTAGATTTCTTAAGATATAGACGAGGTAATGGAAATAACATAGGATATGCAGATGGAGATTTGGGACGGATAAGGGCTCAACAACAATTTTTAGCTTCTTTCGTTGGGAAGATCTTTTCATATCGGTTACCTATCGTTATAAAGAACAGTTTCAACTATGTGAAGACGGATATAACTCTTAGGGAGGCCCTATCCTATGGTAAGGATGCAGTGGGCATGAAGAAGGATAATTTTTCATTTTTCACATTACCGGGAGAAGCAGAATTTAGGAGGTATGAAGGAAAACTTTTATCCTATTATGTGCACAACCCTGAGGAGGTACAAAAGATATTATCTGATATATATGCTATAAAAAAACCCCTTTAAGTTAAGGGGTTAAATTGCTTCCTTTTTTTCACTTTCTAGCATTTTCTCGCCGATGGCATAGACATTGCCGGCACCCATGGTAATTACTATATCATCTTCTTGTGCATGCTTTAATAGATACTTCCCGATGCTTTCAAAGGATGACATATATTGAGCATCTACCCCATTCTCAATCAGGACATCTACTAGGTTGGTTGAATGGATTATTCCGCTATCCTTTTCACGAGCAGCATATATATCTGGTATTATTACTTTATCTGCTCCTGAAAAGGCCTTTCCAAAATCTTTCAATAACAACTTGGTTCTACTATAGGTATGAGGCTGAAAAACACACCAGATATGGCCTTTATCTAAATTTTTCAATGCATTTAATGATGCTTTAATTTCAGTAGGGTGATGGGCATAATCATCTATTATCCTTATGCCGTTGACAGACCCTTTAAACTCCAACCTTCTACCGGTTCCTTTATATTTTCCTATGGATGATATAATGGTTTCTATCGGTATACCTAGTATATGGGCAGTTGCAATACTGGCTAACGAATTATAAACATTATGAGTCCCCATTACATTTAATGTAACCGGATAAAGATATTCTCCCTTTATATTTAGCATAAAACTGGGATACCCTTCGGATGTGAATGAAACATTTTCAGCTCGATAGTCTGCCTTATTATTGATACCAAATGTAATAGCGTTGGACCCAGTTTTTTCTATCACTTTTCTAGAATTAGAATCATCTATGTTCACAACCAGGTATCCACCATCCTGTATATTATTGGAATAATCGATGAAGTTATCCAATATATGATTGATGTCTTTAAAATAATCCAGGTGATCTTCTTCAATATTTAAAATTATTGCTATAGTGGGAAAGTATTTTAGAATATTACCTTTATATTCACAGGCCTCGGTCAATATATGTTCCCTATTCCCTATCTTTATATTGCCACCGATGTCGGCAAGCTGACCTCCTAATAGAATCGTAGGGTCTAGTGTTGAATGGTTAAAAATAGTAGCAATCATGCTGGTTGTAGTGGTTTTACCATGAGTTCCAGATACCGCGATAGAATTTTTATAATTATTCATAATAGCACCTAAGAATGTAGCTCTGTCGATGACGGGGATGCCTTTTTTGATAGCTTCGACCAATTCTTCATTGTCTTCAGAAATGGCATCCGTATATACTATTAAATCTGCCCCCGTAATGTTTTCGCCCTTATGATTTATGTATATATCAGCACCTAAAGATTTCAGTCTTTTAATTATTTTACTGTTGTTTGCATCGGAACCAGATACTCTATATCCTTCGCTCAACAAAATTTCCGCTAATCCACTCATACTAATCCCACCAATTCCAATGAAATGGATGTGGGAATATTTATGGCTATTTATGCAAAACTCAAACATAGATTTACCTCCTATTTTGGTACAGATTCATAGATTATTTTTATTATTACCAAGTTAAGCATTTATATTATCCTATTTCAGTAAAGATATTTTGTTACTGATAAATTATATCATATTATTGAGATTTTAAAAAGGGAAGTTGAGATAAGCTCAGTTTTTAGATATGTGAGCAATAAAACTTCTATAAAAATCCTTCTTATTTTT
>DUNJ01000052.1 GCA_012839395.1 Tepidimicrobium sp. | reverse complement strand
TCTATATATTAGGGAAGTGCCAAAATCTCCCCTAATAATGGCACCTCCCCAGGATATAAATCCCTCTATAGGCGATCTATCCAGCCCCCAAATCTTAGCAATGTTTTCCCTTTGCTCTGGACTTACTGCAGCTCCAGCTCCCACATAAGCCTGTACCGGGTCTATCGGCGATAGGCTTATCAAACTAAAGGCTATGATAGAAACTGCAATCAATAAGGTTATTAATCTTATTAAGTTTAAGAATATATTTCTAAGTCTTCTTTGATTCATAAAGCACCCCAATTATCTAATTCCATTTCCAATCTTTTAAGTTGGACACCAATGGCCAAGAATGACCATGAGGGTGAATCCTTTGCTTTCCTATATCCAAACCTTCCCTAATATAATATACATGATCCACATTTACCAACCAGGTCCAAGGAGCTTCCCCTTGGGTTGATACGCCGGTTTTCCCATCCCATTGAACCTTTTTCCAATGTTCCATGGACTCATCAATGTCTCTAGCGGCCATTGCATTATCTATATGCTCATCTACAGTAGAGCTAGAAAAATACTCTGGATTGTAATAATCTCTACCCATATTATCGCTATGGTATAGCAAATAGGTTTCTATAGGGTTTTGTGCCCCCCATCCCATCAATACCGCATCGCTATACATATTCTCACCTATTACATCCCAGCTAGTGCCTTCTACGTTGATCTTTATTCCCAAATCCTCGGCTTGCAATGCTACTGCTGTGGCAAGGGCTTGCCTAGTAGAATCGCTAGCAGGATATATTAGGTTGAACTCAGCCTTCAATCCATCCTTCTCCCTAATTCCATCACCGTTATCGACCCAATTTGCCTTATCTAATATATCCTTCGCCTTTTCCAAATCATATTCTACAATTGCCTCTTCATTTGCCCAAGGCATGCCATCACATTCAGTATAGGCAGGCCTCCCATATCCATTCAATACGTCTTCCACAAGCTTATTTCTATCTATACCATAGGATAAAGCCCTCCTTATGGCAATATCAGCTGTTACATTGTTCCCTATCTTGTTTCCACCTTCATCTACCTTGCCTTCATCCCTTACATAAGGTAAAGTAATACCACGATTATCTATGGTTTTTAAATTTACTAAGTTCATTCCACCTATATCTTGATCAGCTAATCCTGGCGTAGTCATTGCCACATCCAGTTGCCCAGCCTTAGCAGCAGCTAAGATGGCATCTTCCTCCATAAACAGCATAGTAACCTTCTTTATTTCTGGAACATCATCATAATACTCTTCATTAGCCTCCATGATAACCTGTTGGCCCTTATCCCACTGTATCAGTTTAAATGGTCCACTACCTATAGGATTTTCCCCGTAATCGGGCCCATAGGCATGTTTTGGTACAATTCCTGTAGCTGCTACTGTATATATAAATGCTAGATCCGGTTTCTTTAACTTAAATTGGATAGTCTCCTCATCTATTAAAGATACGCTTTCCATATTGGTTAAATCCACAATTGAACCGCTGGTCTTTGCTTCTTCAAAGGTAAAAATCACATCTTCTGCAGTTAGCTTTTCTCCATCGGTAAAATATGCATCATCTCTAAGCTTAAATGTCCATATAAGCCCATCGTCGCTAATATTATATTCGGTAGCCAGGTCATAGACAATATCCATATTATGATCCATATCTATTAAGGTGCTTTGAAATAAGGGGTTGCCATATCTACCCCAGCCCATCACAGGATCAAAACCCTCCTCCGGTTCATCTCCTATTGCTATAACCAATTCATCCTTAAGCTTGTCATTAATGGCTTCATTTTTACCGCATCCAACTAAGGCTATAATTAGTACAGAAACTATAAGTATTAAACTCGTTTTTTTCATTATCTTTGTTCACTCCTCTATTAAATCAAAAAACCAAGAAGTAACCACTTATTCTTAAGTGATCTAACCTTCATGGTTTTTAGTAATTTTTATATGTTTTTTATCTAGATATCTGCTCTTCAGAGCACCAAGCCATTTTCAAATTGGCTACCTTTCATTTTGATCAACTAAGCTTCATCATATATGCCTAAACATGCATATAGCTTAACATTGATATGGATTTCTGCAAATTATAAAATATAATAATTTCTATATTAAAACTAATTCAATAGGTCTATTAAGTCTATTTCAAATGTTTTTCCTATTTGATTTATATGAACCCAGTATAGGTGGTAGGGAACGATTGTTAAAATCTGGTTGTCCTATGCCTTCGCATCTGCCATTAATTATAACCTTCGTTCCCATGGCTAAGCCTACCACCATTTAATCTGATCAGTTACATACTTTCTAATCTCTACAAACTCAGGGGAAGTGACATCCCTTGGTCTTGGTAGATCTACTATTACTTCCTCTTTAATAGTAGCTGGTTTGTTTGTTAGTATTAAAATCTTTTCGGCAAGATAAACCGCTTCCTCCGTGTTATGGGTAATAAATACAACCGTACTACCCAGTTCTTGCCATAAACGAATTACCTCATCTTCTAGATAAAACCTCAACTTAACGTCCATCTGCCCATAAGGTTCATCCATAAGCAGAAGGTCTGGATCTGTAACAAAGGCCCTTCCGATAATTATCCTCTGTGCCATACTAGTGGACAATTGATGAGGATAAGAATTCCTAAACCTCTCTAATCCCAATAGAGATATAATGGATTCTACCCTTTCATCGATTTCCGCTTTATCTACATTTTTAATTTCCAAGCCAAATCTCAAGTTCTCCTCAACGGTTAGCCAGGGAAAAGATGAAGGTTCCTGAAACACAAAGGATAGATTGTGTTTTTTTGGATCCGCAGGCTCACCATCGATAAATAAATTTCCCTTTGTAGGCTCATAAATCTTCGTTAACAGGTTTAGAAAGGTTGTTTTCCCGCATCCAGTTGGCCCTACAACGCAGATAAATTCACCTTCTTTAATATTAAATGATATATCATCCAATACATGTAAATCCCCAAAATACTTAGTCAAATTTTTGACTTCAACTTTATATTCTCCTTTGGCTTTACTCATACAATTTTCCTCCTCCTAATGCTATAATGCAAGATCCGTATTCTCAGAAACTTCCTTCCGTATTGCCAAAAACTCAGGATCCATTGAATTACGAGGCCTTGGTAGATCTATATCATAGATTTCCTTAATCTTTCCTGGGGACTTGCTCATTAAGATAATCCTATCTCCAAGGTATATTGCCTCTTCAATATTGTTGGTAACAAATAGTATTGTTCTCTTTTCCTGCTGCCAAATTTTTTGAATTTCCTCCTGCATAGAATAACGCGTTTGAGCATCCAACTGGCCGAACGGTTCATCCATCAATAATATTTCCGGATTACTTGTATAAGCCCTTGCAATACCAACCCTTTGTTTCATACCGCCAGATAGTTGGCTAGGATAACTTTTTTCAAAACCTGTCAACTGTACAAGATCTATATACTTTTGTGCAATTTCTCTTCTAGTCTTTTTATCGACACCTTCGATTTGAAGGCCAAATTCCACATTCTCCATAACAGTTTTCCACGGCATCAATGCCAGCTCTTGAAAGACCATGCTTATTCTCTTATCGCTACCTACTATCTCCTCGCCATCTAGGTATAATTTTCCTCCTGTAGGTTTCTCCAATCCGCCGATGACATTTAATAGGACAGTTTTACCGCAGTTACCTGGTCCTAGGATAACTAAGAATTCATTATCATAAACATCGAATGAGACGTTCAATATGGCATCTAGTACCTCATCGCCTACCACATAGCTTTGAGATATATTATCAACTTTTAATTTGACTCTACTCTTGTCCATGGACACATCAACCTTTCTAAGTATTGTGTAATTATCGCAAGCAATGCACCTACTAACCCTATTACGATCATTGCTGCAAGTACAAGGGGCATATCCATAGCATCCATACCTCTAACAATCAAAAAACCTACCCCCGATTCTGAACCGAGCATTTCCGCCGCCAATACAACCATCCAAGCTGCACTTGTAGAAGTTCTTATACCTGCAAAAATAGCATCCAACGCTGAAGGAATGGCTATTTGAAACAGTTTCTGCCTCTCATTTGCATTGAAGCTCGTTCCCACGTCTATATATAACTGATCTACATTTAACATACCGGCTTGGGTATTAACAACTACAGATGCTAAAGAACCAAAGATAACGATCATTATCTTGGAAAATTCCCCTGTCCCAAACCAAATAGTAATCAACGGTATCCACGCTAAAGGCGGAACAGCTCTAAAACCATTGAATAAAGGCGTAAATAGTGCTTTTGCTTTTTTGTTCCAACCAATTAGAATACCAAATGCAATCCCAAAAGTCCAGTTAAAGAGCAATGCTATCGATATTCGTATTAAACTCTCTGCTGTATGCCCAAATATATTCTTACCTTTAATAGGGTTTTCAAACAACAGCATCAATCGGTCGCACGTTTCTTTAGGAGATGGAAAATCTGATTTAGCTGCTACTGTACTCCATAATAAAATCAGTAAAAAGATAGAAATAACAGGCAAGATTTTATACAGTCGTTCGAGTCGGTATCTTCTTTTTTCCTCCTCATTCATGTTTTTCATCTTATCTTTTATCATAGTTTCCTCCACCCCAATATTTTATTTTCAACTGCATTTATTATGATTGTGATTAAGGTTCCGATTAATCCAATTACAGCTATTCCTAAGATGACTAGATCCACTCGGCCAAATTGCCTACCCATAAGAATCATATATCCAAGTCCACTTGAAGCTGCAAGCATCTCCGCTGCAACCAATGTAGCCCATGCATTACCAATTGCAACTTTTACGCCTGCAAATGTCATTGTCATAGAATAGGGTATCCCTACCTTCAAAAATGTTGTAAAGTCTGATGCTCCAAAAGTTTTAGCTACGTTTATTAGCACTTCCCTCGTTTGCCTTATACCGGTGTATGAGTTGATTAAACAGGGTACAAAGGCTGCAAAGAATACTATCATGGCCTTTGCTTGAAGCCCTATTCCCACCCAAACAATTGTTAAAGGTATCCAAGATACTGGTGGAATTGGTCTAATAATTTCAAAGATCGGCCTTAAGAAACTGTCAATCCCCTTATACCATCCCATTAACAATCCTAGAGGAATACCTATAACTATCGCAAGACCAAACCCAGATAAAGCTACAATTAAGCTTGAAACAATATTTGCTCCAATCACTGCACCATCTGGCCTTGGGTCAGTAAGCTTAGTAATAAAGAGGCTTACTACTTCTATTGGGCTAGATAAGAACCTGCTATTTACCAACCCTGTTACTAATGATAACTGCCATAAAATCAAGAAGCCTAAGATCCCAATAACTGATAAAATTGCACTTTGATATTGTGATCTTTTTCTCTCTCTGCGAACTGATTCAACATATTCGCTTTCATTTAGATGATTTGGATCTGAAACGCTCATCAATCTTCATCCTCCTCTTAGAAGATATTTCTGTGTTTTTAGTATTTAAAATAGTTGTTTAACCTACTATATATCGATTTTATATCCCCCTGCTTTAAAGGAGGGGGATATAAAATGTTAATTTTAATATTCTATTTGCAATTCATCTAACATCTCTTTTACGCCAATTGCAACTGATGGATCTATTAGCCCATCATCTAAGAATTTCTCACGATCCTCTTCTGTGTAATTTCCTTGGGAAATGAAGAAGTCTACGCCAACAAGGATATCTCGTTCAGCTTGGATTAAGTCTCTCTTTGTGTAGATTCCTGCCTCATCAGGAGCTTCATTTGTAAATATTTCTATAAATTCTCCAGTTGTTGGCCCTCTATACCATTCCATAACTCTTTCAGCTATAGATTGATTTATTCTGATTCCCTCATTCTCACCATCTTCTAGGAACCATGCAACTGCTTGCTCCATATTCTCGTCGCTTTCGTAAATCCACTCTGTAGTTAAGTGAAATACTGCTATTGCCGTTTCAATAAGTGGTCTCTTTGCTTCAAGGGTCTTTTCACTTACAACTGTACCACAAGGAGCTGTAAATCCTAAAGTTCCTGCATCGCCAATCCTTACAAAGCCAGTATCCTCTGCTTCAAATGCTATTACATTCCATACCCCTAGTCCATCGCCAGTTCCACCCTGAAATCCTGTAAGAGCATTTGCTACGTCCATATTAATGGACTCTATATCGCTCATGTCTAGCCCAACCTCTTCAAGGGCATTAACTAGTACCGCTTGAGCTGTTGTTCCTGCAGGATAGATCCACTCAGTTCCCTTCCAATTTTCAGGATCCTTAGGATCTTCTGCTAGCGGATGATCTGGACGAACAAATAGCGCAAGATTTTCCTCATAATCCGTTATATCGATTATTCTTAAATCATAACCTTTCATAGCATTGGTTAATCCACCTAAGCCAACGCCCCCAATATCCCAATCATTATTGGCTTCCATCATAGCAGGTCCATTTGTAAATGGTACATATTCGATATCTATATTTAGTTCATCAAAATAACCTAGCTTGTCTGCAAATAAAAATGGATAAGACAATGGAGAGCCGGTAAAAAAGCCTATACGTAATTTTTGTCTTTCCTTAAAAGGAGCTAGCCCTAAGGTAGTTTCACTTGCTTTTTCCATATCTACCTCGTAATTGCCTTCGCTTGCAGTTTCTTTCTCTGAACTACCGCAGCCCGTAATAAGCGCTAAGCTCATACTTAAGATAATTAAAACGCTAACAAATCTTTTCATCATATATCCTCCTTGTATTATTATGTTTAAAACCACCTTTTAAGGATTCTAAACATAAATTTATTTTTAGCAAATCGAATTGAATATGAGGTCATTTCTTATATCCCTATATTATGCTCACATTCCCTTCAATCTGCATAAATGAAAGCTTTATTTTTTCTAATATAAAACTATAGCTAGTTTACAAGAAGTCATCTGTTAGTATAAATAAAGCTGACCCCTTGGATGCTTGTATTATTGATGTTTTTTAATATTGTTAGAGCTTTATTAGGGGGTGAGGCTAAAGCCATTAATGCGGTATTTATGCAAACATCAACGGTATTAACCCCACCAAATATAGGTCTTCGATTTTTTGCTTCTAAGTCTTAGTCATATGTCCGCTAGCTTTATAGACCTTGCCTATTTTCCACTAGTCAAATACTTACTTAGTCTCATCCTTCATCATTAAGTGAACCGAGGTAGTTGTAAATGTTTGTGGTAATGCCAATATATTAGGATTATCGCCCACTATGGTTTTCTTAGCATGTTCTAAAGCTTCTTCAATAGTTGTTCTTGTTTTTAGCCCCATTCCCCTTGCAAATCCTGGTTCTCTTGCACCAACCAAGTATATTGCTGCAGTATGTTTCTCCGCAAGGTGACCGCAAGAAATCATAGAGAATCCATGGAATGGATGGAAGGCATTTGCGTAGCGATACTTTCTAATATATTCTTCATTTGTTGCAAAATATTCGCCATAACGATGCATATCTGGTAAGGTGTTCATATATTCTCTTTGGAATATCTCAAACATCTCCCTCGTATATGGCCATAGTGCATCATTAAAGTATCCATCACATGCCGAAGCGCAAATGATTACACATCTATCGCTAAGCACTCTCTTATGTCGAATCACTTGTGCCGATAATGCCTGCATAAGCATAATTGGGTTTGTTCCCATTCCGTCTCCATAGTGGAAAAACTGTGGCATTCCAAATACCACTACATCATACTTTTTCTCTGCAAATGGTATATAGGTTCTCTTATCGGCAACAACCCATGATTCTGGTTGCATTAATTTACCGTATCCACTAAATATTGCAATTTGCCTTGAGTGTGAATCTAATACCGCATCGCAACAGAAGAACTTTTTACCCATCTTCTCTTCCATATGCATGCTTATTTCATCAAATTTACAACGCATTACCGATTCATCGTTTACAGGCATAAAGTCGTCTCTATGCATTACCTCCGGTACGTGGTGCGCTGCAATTGATTTCCAATGAGTAAGTCCAGTGGCGCTATGCTTATATCCGCCTGAATATCCACCATAAGGGTTCCCTTGAGTATGACCAATTAGAATTGCAAAGTCACTATCGTATACATGTTTGTTCATGATCACATGGTCTCCACTCTTAGTTAGCCCTAAGTCAACTAGATTGTCATAGTCCTCACTATCGTGGTTGATGATTTGATCGCTATACCAAAATTCGTTAAATATTTCTTCACCTAAAACACCTCGAATTTCTTTTTCCGTGTTTTTACTGTGAAGCCCATTAGAACAGATTAATAAGATGTCTTCTTTTCTTACGCCAGCACTATACAGCTCTTGAAGAACCAATTTGATAGTTACCTTCCTATGGGCAGTTGGCTGTTCTCCACCTTTTACTCTATCTGGGAATATGATGGTTACCTTAGATCCTTCCTGTACCGATTCTGAAATCGGATCCATTCCTATAGGATTTCGCAAAGATTCTAAAGTCTTTTCCTCAATTTGATCTTCTGGTATATAAGGTGGATCTGGAATAGTCTCTCCTGGAATAAATACATCTGTATTATCTGGTAATTCTGCTTCCATGAATCCATGACCATATTCAAACTTTAGCCTCATTATTAAATCAACAACTCCTTTTATATATTTTTTTATATTTTTATTGCATATTGCAATATTAATCTATTTGAGAAAAATGCTCTGAGAACACCTTGGTCAAAGCGCTAGTATCTTGCTGCCCTAACCCTTTCCCCTTTGCATTTTCATTTAACATTTGTACAAATCCAGCAATTAAAGGGGTTACTCCTGCTTCCTTTGCCATTTCAATGCCAAGCCCAGCATCCTTGCATAGCAATTCCACCGTAAACACAGGATCGTCATATTCGTCTGCAACAATTCGCCTTGCAGTCTCTTTAAATAAACCACTTACAGTTGCTGCATCGCTATTTGATACAACGTCGTAAAATTTCTTTTTATCAATTCCTACAACCTCGGTTAATGCCATAACCTCGGCACTTACACCGTTGATTACAGAAAACATCAGTTGATTTAATAGTTTCAATGCATCTCCTGCACCATGATCTCCAACTCGTACTACATCTTTTGCAAAGGCCTTCAATGCAGGTTTTGCAAATTCAATAGCTTCCTCATCCCCACCAGCAGGCATTAGCCAGTTTCCTACAGCGATTGGCCTACCTAGTATAGGAGAATCCACGTAGTTTGCTCCTTTTGCAGAAACTATTTCTGCTCCCCTCTTAGAGGTTTGAGGATTAACGGTACTTGTATCAACTATTACATGATCTGAAGTTAATTCCTCAAGTAAACCATTCTCTCCACTAATTACATCAAATATATATTTAGGCGCAGGCAAAGACATAACTATCAGTTTTACCTGTTGTGCTAATTCCCGTGGGCTACCAACAACAGTAGCACCTCGGTTTCTTGCAAATTCCTGGGCTGCTGGAAGAGGATCATAG
Source organism: Tepidimicrobium sp. (assembly GCA_012839395.1). GTDB lineage: Bacteria > Bacillota > Clostridia > Tissierellales > Tepidimicrobiaceae > DUNJ01. The sequence goes on along the minus strand of DUNJ01000052.1, from coordinate 9,903 downwards.
CAGAACACTTCGAATTTTTCTCCTATTAATCTTTCCACCATACACTTGCCCATTACTCCTACGCCAACTATACCTACCTTTTCAACTTTACTCTTCGATGTTGTCGATGACATCGTACATTACGCCTCCTTCTGCATCCTTTGGTACATCAATTTCCAATAATTTAGAAATAGTAGGTGCAATATCGATAACCCTTCCTGGGAATTTCCTTTCATATTTCTTAGTGCCTGGTCCTGTCATCATAAAGAGAGCATGCATATCGGGCTCAGAAGGCAAGCACAGATGTACGCCAGTAAAGTTTTGCCCTAGCACTGCCGGTTCAAATAATTCAGGATTACTTATAATACGCTCTGAACCATCCCTGTATTTAATAGCTGATCTATATATAAATGGATGAGACATAAAACCTGGTCTCCATGCATATACAACATCCCCTATCCTATCATAGCCTGGCCCTTCGAAAATTCCCAATGCACCACTTTCTTGTTTCTTAAGTGCTACTGATACTGCATTTTCTCCTGTCTCAGGATCCTTTATATCCATTAATGCATTGATTATTTCCTCTTGAACTTTTTCATAATCCTCTGGTTCAACGATTCCCTGCGGATCCCTTCCTTTTAGGTTTATGAATATATGAGCATGGCATGGCTCCAATGGGTGACATTTTGTATTTTCCCAATTAATGCTTAAATTAGATGGATCATCATGTGTTAAATCTAAAACATATTCCAACAGGCCCTTATTAGCTAGGTGTTGCTTTACATATGGATTCCAATCTAAGTGGGTGAAACCGTGATCAGAAACCAATATGACGTAAGTTTCCTCAAGATCAACAACCTCTAAGATCTTTCCAATATTTTCATCAACCTGTTTATAAACGGTTTTAATATGATCCATGCACCATTCTGCTGTTTCTGGGTCGTACAATCTAGATTTTGGATCTGTTCCTCCATACAGAACGTGCTTGACGTGGTCAATGGTACCAACCCAGGAGAAGCCTAGGTCCCATTCTTCATTCTTAAGTACATACCTAGTAGCATTACCCCACCAATCTGCATGAAGTTCAAGCTGTTCTATATATTGATCTATAGTCATCCATCCATCCATATATGCCCAAGGATCGTCTACCTCCATGTATGCTCCTGCAACCTCTTCTACCTCTGCTGTCAATCTTGCCGGTACAGAATAGGTTTCCGCTGTGTTAATAGCCGATTGATAGAGTTTGAAATCCTTGCCATCCTTGGATAGCTCTAATATCTGGAACCTGAAACGTCCATCTCTAGTCCTATCCCTTGCTTCAAACCTCTTTACAATCCAAGGACCATAATCTCCCATGGCAATATCTGTAACCGCCTCACTTGCATCCTTCGTTTCAGAGATTAACATTCGATCGTAACCCTCTTCCGTAGAGGCATACATAGCAACATGCATCTTGTATCCCTTAATATACGTTGGAGGTACTGTAATTTCAAATTCCAATATAGGTCGATGACTCTCTGGTAGGTTTGTCCATCCCTCTGCTTCCTTAGGCTCTACCTGTACTGCTCGTCCTGGAATTTGATTGCATCTTAGCTTTTGATTTGAAAACACAGAGCTAGATGCTGCATCCCAAAGGGGCATAAAGAAGTATCTGAAAGGCGGATTTAATGATCCTGCCAACTGAACGCCATCTTCTTCATCCAGCCCTCCCAATGGAAATGTGACAGGCCAATTAATTAAAGCTGATTTTAATCCTTCTCGTTTCCCAACTTCCCATAAGGTTTCACTGAGAACTTCCCTTCTATCAAAGGAAGTGTGCCAATCATCCAGCTCATCACCTAGATGTTTTACCATCAAACTGGGAACCCCGTTGCTTCCCGAGCCAGCACCACTTACAATAGCTGTCCAGGCCGCGGCCGTAAGAGTTGGAAAAACTGTCTCTACCCTAGAAAAGATTCCTTGTTCCATCAATCTTTTTGTATTTGGCATAGCACCTTCTTCTGTAAACCTCTTTACAAGATCAGGCATAGCTGCATCTAGCCCTAAAAACAATACCTTCTTCCTGCTACCCATGCATTACCCTCCTCTTAAATTAATTGAATTAAAGATTTTTCTCTATAAATAATTATTGAAATCTAACCTTATGGTTAAGTTGTTACTTATTTAACATAGAAATTGCTCTTAAAATCCTTGCTGCTGTAAAATGTACTTATATTTATAATGTTATTAATTTTATAATGTTATAAATTTACTTAATTTTTTAAATGCACGTTTAACATGGTATCACTTCTTTTTTTGAGTGTCAAGTGGCAACATTTTAAATATAATGGCAATACTAAGGCATAAAAACAAATAAAAATAACAAATAAAATGAAATCGTAATCATTGATATCCTAGGAGAAAAATATAGCATTATTCTTCAAACTATGCAAATAAAAATTAATCAAAAATAAATTGCAAAAGATAATAATTATATCGAACGGCAGTTGGTTATAGTTTAAATCTAAACCAAAAAAATTACAACCGTTTTTAAGATGTAATTTATGGTATATGAAAGTTATGATTGAATTATTCGCCCTTAAGCTCTAATATATTTTTGTATTTTCTTGCAAATTTGAAAAAAGGGTTATCTTTTTTAAAATTAGATGATATAATCGTTTTAATTGTCCACCCTCATAATTGTTTAGTGCCACTTAAACATCACAATATAAAATAGCAATCTACAACTATCCATATACTCAGTAATTTAAATATAAAGGGGATGAAGAATATGACTAGGAAGCAAAAAAAATTGTTTGCAGCTTGTTATTATGCATTTTTTATAAATGGTATGACAGCTTTAATAATGGGAGCGGTTATGCCCTACATCCTATCAGATTTTAATATGGGGTATGATAGAGGTGGGATGCTTTTATCTTTTCATTCCATTGGAAATCTTATAACTAGCTTTGCAGGTGGGATTATATCGGTCTATTTAGGCAAGAGAAATGCTATTGTGGCTCTATCATCTATGACGGCATTAGGCTTTATGGGGATGATAATATTTAGATCGCCTATGTTTTTAATACTCCCATTTTTTATGACCGGTATCGGTAGGGGTAGCGTAACCAATATAAGCAACACCGTTGTTAACGATGTTAGCGATGGGGACACTGGAGCGCTGAATATTTTACATATATTTTTTGCCATAGGAGCTTTTATAGCACCTTTCATCGCTTCGTGGATCTTTAATATGAATCTAGGATGGAGATACGTAATAGGCTTAGTTGCAACTATGGCCTCAATTATGAGTATTTTATTTGCCAATGTGGGGATTGATAATACGAGGAAGAGTAAGTGGAAACAGGAAAAGAAAGAAAATATATCCTTAGATTTTTTGAAGGATATAGATTTCTATATATCTAGCGGTATATTGTTCTTCTATATAGGGGTTGAATATTCCGTAAACGGTTGGATCGTAACCTACTTAAAAGATGCAAATATAGTAAGCACCTCATTGGCTCAAAGGTTACTGTCTATGTTATGGATAATAGTTATATTTGGCAGACTATTCAGTGCATATATATCCAAAGTAGTGGATAAAAGAACGATTTTGTTAGGCAGTTCAATTGGAACGGTTGTTTTCTTTGGATTATTTATGATGTCTACAAGCTTGTGGACAATCATTGGATGTATATTGGGACTGGGATTCTGTTTAGCTGGTATATATCCTACCACCGTATCCAATGTAGGAAGTGTATTGAAGGAATCTCAACTTGCCATGGGTACACTCTTGGCCATAGCGGGACTAGGTGGGATAGTTACCCCCTATATAATAGGAATTGTAGCTGAGAAAAGAGGCATCGAAAAAGGAATGCTGGTTATATCTGTAGCTATAACACTTTTGTTTTTATTAAGTTTGGTAAATAGATTAAGAGGATCTAGGGCGAATAAATTTTATGATCTTTCTACATAGCAATAGTTGAAGGTATTGAGCATGAAAATGGAATGCATTATATTTACAATCCCATATTAGGAAGAAAATATATATAAACCGTATTACAATTAAAAAATTGTTTTCTATATTAAAGCAACGTTATAACCTAGAGACTCCTCGATTGTTTAGACATAACAGATACAAGCCTTATATAATGTGGGCGTTATTATTGGTTATTGTTATATTTAATTGAAAAACTAATTAACAAATAAAAAGGGATTAATAGTCTAAAATTTCCTTGAAATAAATAGGTAGTGGTTAAGTTTATTAAAGTTGTTGTTTGTTATACAGCAATTATTCAATACCCTATAGATATAATAAAACCGCCGAATAATTTGTACTACGTATTTCACGAAAATACAATTAGCAATCCATCCTAATTATAAAACATAGGATAGATTGCTAATCAATCTAAGCCTCCAAGTATGCACAAAATGCTCATCCACCGGAATAACTAATCCATGTACGAAGCTAGATGCTTTCTCGCCTACCAAGAATAATAATGCTCCAACTTAATTCATCTGCTTTTCCCAATCTTTCTATAGGTGTGCTATTCAATATTTTTTGAGATTTTTTAGTGGGACTATCGCCTGGATTCTACAATAGATTTTTATTTTTTGAGTTAAAAAGAATCCAGAGGAATGCCACTTACTCGTATGCCAACCTTTGCAAGACGAATTGCCAATCATTCAGTTAAATTAAATACAGTAGCTAATGAATCTATCCAACAACTTCTCAGTACTCCAATATCTCCTGTTATTACTGCTACCTTATCCTCTAAATCTACCTGAAGGGAATTGTCATTGTCTATTCTACCTCCTTGCTGATCTTCTCCAATGTTTCCCAAATTCCCGCTATATACATTGCACCTAAAGCCCTATCGTATAATCCATATCCCGGTCTACCAGTTTCACCCCAGATCATTCTTCCATGGTCTGGTCTTAGATATCCATCAAATTTATTTCTATGAAGGGCCTTCATTATTTCAACAATATCTAAGGAACCCTCTGATGAATAATGAGCAGCTTCTTCAAAACTACCTTCTCCCACTAATTTAACGTTTCTAACATGCATAAAATGGATTCTTCCCCGGGATGAATATTTATCTACCATTTTCACTATATCATTAAAATTTCCACTACCTAAAGAACCAGTACAGAAAGTTAATCCATTGTATTTGTTATCCACAAGTTTTAAGAATCTATCTATATTTTCTTCCGTTGTAATGATTCTTGGTAATCCAAATATTGGCCATGGTGGATCATCTGGATGAATCGCCATCTTTACATCATTGGCCTCCGCTACCGGAATAATTTCCTTTAAAAAATACTCTAGATTATCCCAAAGATCCTCCTCGTCTATTTTAGAATATTGCTCGAATATATCCTTCAATTCATCTTTAGTATAGCTGGAATCCCAGCCTGGAAGAGATAGCTCCCCCTTTAATGGGTCCATTTTATCAATTTGTTCTTTATAATAAACTAATACCGTTGATCCATCCTCCAATGTCTTGTCTAACTGGGAGCGGGTCCAATCAAATACAGGCATAAAATTATAACATATTACCTTTACACCTGCTTTAGCTAAATTTTCAATATTTTTCTTATAATTTTCAATATACCCATTCCTTGTTGATAGTCCCAATTTTATATCTTCATGTACAGGAACACTTTCTATTACATCAAATTTAAGCCCTGCTTCTTCCACCCTCTCTTTTAAATCCATTATACTATCCACGCTCCACACTTCACCAACGGGTACATCATATATTGCGGTCACTATGCTATACATACTGGGTATTTGCTTTATATATTCAATTTTGACCGGATCATCTTCGCCATACCATCTAAACGATAATTTCAAATTTTCAACCCCCTTTCGTTTTATCTAACAACTCACAGTTACATACTATAGACTATATTAATCAAAGTTTAATACCATTTTTATCACTTTTTCAGGTTCATTCTCTATCAATTTTAATGCGTCTTTAACTTGTGTAAAATCAAATGAATGAGTTTTTAATAGTTCCGGTTTTAATTCTTTGGATTCAAAAGCTTCAACCACTTCATCAAACTTATTACAATTAAGTCTAGATCCAACTATGGTAAGTTCCTTCTTAGTAATATCAGCTTGGGCTATCTGTGATGGAGTGTCTATTAGGCCAATTACTACAATACGCCCTGCTGGAGATGCCATTTTAACCGAATCTTCAAAAGAAGATTGGCTACACACGGTATCGACAATCACAGGCATTCCTTCCTTATTTGTAAATTCATCTACCGCCTTTTCAAGGTTTTCTTCGCTTACCAATACGGTCCTATTAGCTCCCATTTTTTTAGCAACTTCTAATTTTTCTGGTACTATATCAGCGATTAATACCTCTGCTCCCTTTCTTTTAGCAACATCTAATGTGCAAAGCCCTATTGCTCCACTACCAACTATCAATACCTTGTCACCTTTCGATATTTGTCCCCTAGAATTTATCTGCATACCAATAGTATAGGGTTCCACCAATGCTAATAAAGAGCTATCAAAATCTTCATTAAATTTATGAACATTTCTCTTATTTACACTTACGTACTCTCTAAAACCTCCGTCTCTATGAACCCCCATTGCTTCCAAGCTAGAGCATACATTATGCCTTCCTATCCTACAAGCATAACACTGTCCACAGCTTACAACTGGATCAACTGCTACCTTATCCCCCACTTTAATTTCTGTTGCATTTTCTCCTACTTCCTCTACTATACCACCAAATTCATGTCCAATGATCCTTGGATAGATAGCTAAAGAGTTTGTCCCATTAAAGATTCCTATATCTGAACCACATATACCACCAGAAGTTACTTTTATAATAACATCATCTGGGCTCTTTATTTCAGGTCTTTCGACTTCACATATTTCTATGTTAAAAGGCTTTGTTACTTTTATTGCTTTCATAAAATAGCCTCCTTATAAAAATTTATACAGTTCCTAGTAAGTTTGGTAAGAATAAGCTTATTGCAGGGATATAACTCACCAATAATAATACAATTAAACTCACTATTAGGAATGGTAAAATGGCTTTAGTACCCTCTGCAAGAGATAGTTTTCCTATGCTAGATGCTACAAATAAGCATACTCCTACAGGTGGTGTGGTCAATCCTATAACTAGATTAAGCACGCTCATTACACTAAAATGAACAGGATCCATTCCAACTTGAACAGCTACAGGTAATAGCACTGGGAATAATATAACTATAGCCGCAAGGGTTTCCATAAACATTCCTACAAATAATAATAGTATATTTATTAATAGTATTACCACATATTTATTAGTCGAAATAGATAAAATTCCATTAGCAATCATTTGTGGAATTTGCTCGCTAGCAAGTATCCACGCAAATAGGTTCGCAAATCCAACTAATATCATTATAGCCGCTGTCATTTTCATGGAATCAACAGTAATTTTAGGTATATCGCTAAGTTTCAATTCTTTATATACGAACTTTCCTACCACGATAGCATATAAAACAGCCATAATGGATGCTTCAGTCGGTGTAAATAATCCACCCAATATTCCATATAAAATTAAAATAGTCATTAATACTGCCCAAAATGCACCCTTAAAGGTTTCCCATATATATTTTAACGATTGCCTTTCACCCTTTGGATGATTTCTTTTTACGGATATATAATAGGATATTCCCATTAGTGCAAAACCAAGAAGTATGCCGGGTAGTGCACCACCTAAAAACAGCTTCCCAACAGAAGTTCCAGTCATTGTACCTGCTATAATCATAGGCAAACTTGGCGGAATAATAGGGCCTACAGTTGATGATGAGGCAGTAACACCTACGGAAAAGTCAGGTTCATATCCTTCATCTATCATAGCCGGTATCAAAATACCGCCAATACTTGCAGTATCCGCCAATGCAGTTCCCGAAATACCCGCAAATAACATGGATGCTGCTACATTGGCTAATCCCAGCCCACCTCTAATAAATCCAAGTATAGCATTGGCAAACTCAATTATCCTTTTAGTAATACCACCTGTATTCATTAAATTCCCAGCGAGAATAAATCCTGGAATACAGATAAGCACAAATGAATCTATACCCGCATACATTTTCTGTGGAATTATATTAAGCGGCATTCCTTGAAGGATTAAGTATATTGTTGATGATAATCCTAACGAAAAGGCTACAGGTACTCCTAGAAAAATAAGAACAATAAATGCTAAAAATAGAAATGCTGCCATCATGATACTTCACCACCCCTTCCCATATTCCTTATATAATCAATAAAGTTATAAATTGCATATATAGCAATGAATAAAGATGTTAACCCTATACCTGCATACATAATAGACATAGATATTCCTAAAGTTGCAGATGATTGTCCTATCCCAAGCCTTGCAAAATCTATTCCCTTAATTGATACAAGTATGAATAAAATTGCAGAAATTCCGTTGATAAAAATATTTAAAGCCCTTTTACCTTTCTCCGGTAATATATTTAGTATCAAATCCACATTAACATATTCCTTATTTTTCATTGCTAATGGAGCTGCAAAAACAATACTGTAAATGAAAAGAAAACGGGATGCTTCTTCAGTCCATACAGCTGATATGGATGTAAATATGTTTCTTGTGAGAACTTGAAATGTAACATTTAAGACTAAAGCCGTAAACATTACAAACGAGCCTATCTCTAATACTTTTTCTAGATAGTCTTTCTTCTTCATTATTTCACCCCTAAACTAGTTGAATTCTAATATTTAGCTAGGCATAAATGCCTAGCTAAATATCCTCAAATATAATGTATAATTGATTGTAATGTTGTTACTCTAACTCTGAAATTTTTTCTAATAATGCTTTTTGATCATCTGTCAGTTTTGCCATAACAGCTGGTTCCATAGCCGCCCTAAACGCCTCTTTATCCACTGGATGGAAAGTCATACCTTTCGCCTTAAGGTCCTCTATATAGCCTGTGATCTCTTCCTCAAACAATTCATCACCAAAGATTTGTGCCTCTGCGGCTGCCTCCAATACCGCTGCTTTCAGTTCTTCTGATAACGCTTCAAATTGTTTCTTACCTACTAATACATATACCCAACCATGAACGTGTTCAGTTTCATTAACATATTTTTGTATTTCATAGAATCCAGCACTATGAATAAGGTCTACTGGGTTTTCCTGTCCATCAATAACAGCCTGTTGTATTGCTGTGAATACCTCGTTAAATGCCATAGCTTGTGGATTTGCGCCTGCTTCTTTCCATGCATCTAGGAATAAAGGAACATTTGGCACACGCATCTTGAATCCTTTTAAATCTTCAGGTTTGCTTATTGGTTCATTAGATGTTAGATTTCTTGGTGCTCTTGCATGGTAATATAGTGGTATTAAACCAACTTTTTTTTCAATCTCAGCAGAAATCTCTTCACCAACCTCGCCTTCTATTGCCTTTACCATATGCTCGGTACTCTTAAATGCATATGGTACAGCCATTAGGGCTGTCTTTGGAGCCCAGTTTTGCATAGATTCTCCTGAAATAACCATATCTGCAGTACCCGCTTGAACCATATTTATAGTATCAATTTCGTTTCCTAATTGCTCATTAGGATAAACCTTTATTTCAAGCTGACCATCAGTTTTCTCATCTACTAGCTCAGCAAATTTAAGAGCAGTTTTGTTCCAAATATGATCTTCATTTCCTAAATGCCCCAACTTCCATACAATCTTTTCGCCAGAACCTTCTCCAGTCTGTGTTGCATCTTCCTTGTCATTAGAGTCACCAGCATCATTGCCTGCACATCCCACACCTACCAGTGCAATTAGTAAAATTGCAAGCATTAAAGATAATACCCTGAAACTTTTCTTCATAATTGTCCCTCCTGTTTTTTATTTACGCTCTGTAAACTTAAATGAAAATTGAGGACTTCAATCCTCTGTGGTACAATGTTTTTGC
>DUNJ01000051.1 GCA_012839395.1 Tepidimicrobium sp. | reverse complement strand
TACTGGACCTGCATATCCACCGCTTCCCCCCTGGAACAGAACTACGGATATTGCTATTTCCGGTTCCTCGTAGGGGGCGAAAGCCACAAACCATGCGTAGTCATCGTAGGTATCCCCAGTGGCTGGATTTACACCAGTCCTTTCAGCTGTTCCAGTTTTGGCAGCTACTGGCACTGGAAAATTTGCAAATAGGCTTCTAGCAGTACCTTCGGAAGCTACTTTCCTCATTCCCCACTTTACGTGGTCTAGATTTTCGTAGTTCTTTAGCTTGACTTTTTGAGAATCCACTTCCCTTTTATAGATGGTTTTGCTATTATCGAAGTTCTTTATTTGATCTATTACGGTAACTTTGTGTCTGTGTCCTCCGTTGGCCAAGGTGGCTATAAAATTGGCCATCTGGATTGGAGTATAAGAATTTTGACCCTGCCCTATGGTTACATCTAGTGTATCGGTAATATTCCACCCTGCATAATCTAGGTAGGTGTACTTTATGGTATCGGCCAGGCCAGCTCTATCCCCTGGCACCCGCTTCTCAGGATCAAACCCCATATCATCCAACCTACTTATGACCTCATTTCTGGATAGAGGTTCTACCATCTCGGTCCAGCTCACTATCTCCTCTATCTTCTCTTCTATCTCCTCATCGGAGAGCTCCACCCCATCCTTTATATACTTTCGTATATTGCTATTAAGCATCCTCTTTAGCATAGCCTTCATGGTTAATACCTTGTTTTGAGGACTGGGCACTCCGCCGGATGCCTCGTTGGGGATATCTATCTCTATCCCCGTCTTGTCATTCAACCCAAACTCCTTGGATAGGTTCATTATATCCTCTATATCCACCCTTGTACCTAAGGATTCACCAGTCCTCTGATTCATCCCCAAAGCCAAGGAGTAGAAATAGTAGTTACAGGAATCCCTAAGGGCATCGTATACATCAACCGCTCCATGGGTTCTCCTGCTGGAGTTCCATAGCCAACAACCCTTAGGTTTCCCACCTACAAATACCTGCCCCATATCCCTAATGGTTTTATGCGGGTTTATGCCATTTTCCAGCCCTGCAAGGGCGGTGATCATTTTGAAGGTTGAACCGGGTTGAACCGCCGTCTGCAACGCTATATTGTATAGCGGCCTAGGTGCCAATAGGTCGTCTTCATTTTCCGGCATAAGGCTTTGCCAATCGGTGCTGGATATTCCAGTGGAAAATAGGTTTGGATCATAGGTTGGATAGTTGGCCAGCGCCAATATCTCTCCAGTCTTTACATCTTCTACCACTACTGATCCAGAGGTTGCATTTACATAGGGCCTTCCCTTTCTGCTATTGATTCCAAATTTATAATTTCCCCACTTGCTCTCGAAGGTACCACCCTTTTGTATGGCTTCCAAAGTCCTCTGTAATGCATCTTCTGCAACCTTCTGTAGCTCTAAGTCTATGCTTAGGTATATGTTGTTTCCGGGCACCGCCTTCTCCTCTTCTATTACATTGGTGGTGTTTCCAAGTACATCCACCTCTACTCGTTTTACCCCATTTTTACCTCTCAGTTCCGATTCAAATTTCTCCTCTACGCCGGTCTTTCCAATTAGATCGTTGGGAGAATATTTCTTCTCCTTTACATACTTTTCGATCTCATTGGGTTGGGATATTTTCCCTAGGTATCCCAGTATATGGGCTGCAGTCTCACCCTCAGGATAATACCTTACTGGCTCCACGGAAACCTGGATTGCAGGAGTATCCACCATCCCCTCTTCCACCCGTGCCACCGTGGCATCCTTTATTCCATAGGCTATATTGATGGGTTGATAGGCCCTATGACCTTGTCTATCCAACTGATCGTATAGAGACATTATGGCCCTAGATTCATACTTGCTAAGGCTACCTTCTATATTGAAATGACTCTTCAAGCTTTGGAATACCTCTTTCTCGTCCTTGCCCTTGGGAATTTTAAATTTCTTCAACCAATCCTTCTTATTAGCCTGAGATATATAATCCCATTTGGATATGGATATCTTTGGATTGGTTCCATTGCTCAACACGGTCTCTTGAGCTATTCCCTTTATGTCGTCGTCGGTGATAAAGTCCTTCAATAGTCCCTTTTCCTCAGCAAATTTGATAAGGGTTTTTATAGGCTCTTGGCCGCTACTTCCCTTGCCATCGATATGAGTATAAAGCACCGTATCCTCATCTTCATCCACTTCAACCTTCACCGGGGATTTAAGTCCTTTCTCCTCTATGTGTTCTAATAATACCTCTCCCGGAGCTACCTTCTTCGTCTTCCCCCTGTTGTCCTCAACCTCCACCACCTTTTCCAATAGATCTTGCAAAGATGTAGATTTAACTATCTCTACAAAGTCATCCTTTGCATTGGATTCCAAAGTTATTTTGTCAAAGTTCTTCATGAGATCTCTTTTCTGTTGTAGGTATTCCTCGTCATAGGATAGGGAGTATTCCGCCAATACCAAGTTTCCTAAAAGGTTTCTCTCCTTCAAAATATTGTATGTCAACTGTCTAGATATGGAGTGGTCTATTATCTTTCTAATTATGGTTTTATCGTTATCTATTAGAGCCAATAGGGATTGCTTAGCGGTAGCATTTGGACCTATGCCATGGCTCTTTTTCCAAGCCCCAATATCCTTTTTATTATCAAAGGTCAGTTGCACTCCATTGGAGTCCAACTTGGCCTCCATGGGTACTTCTATTCCCTTATGTTCAAGGGCATGGATGGCCTTATTCATGGTTATAAACTGGTAATGGTCTTCATACTCCGGATGAATATAGTAGGTGTCCAGTATGGCAGGCAGAAGTCCATTGTCTATTATTATATTTATGACCTTGTCCATAGGCAGTATATTTTCCTTGAAATATGCCTTTTCATCGGCATATTGGAATACGTTTAATTGGATGGGAAAATCATCCTCATATATGACCCCATCCTCTTCCAATAGCCTGGCCAATTGCAATAGTATTCGATTTTTCTCATCCCTCTCTACGCCCTTTAGCTCATCCTTCAATATTTGAACTGTGAAGCTAGGTTTGTTTTCAGCCAATACCCTGCCATGTCTATCCCTTATCTCTCCCCTTGGAGCAGTGACATATATCTCTTTTAGCCTTTTATTGTCCGCAATATCCCTATAATAATCGCCTTGGGCTACCGTCAATGTGGCCAATCTAAAGGATAGGGTCAGCATAATTATAACTAGAATTATGGTCAATATATTGTATCTACTTTTAAGTTTTTCAAATAAGTTCATCCGCTACTCACCTCTACCTTCTCCTAAATCTTACAGTAGGAGCCACAAAAATTTTGGAAAGCCATTTATAGATAAATATTGCTATTATGCTATTGTAAATCATCTCCACCAATACCACATTTTTGAATAAAGTAGAAAGATCTATGCTATAGTTTAGGAAAAACATGAACAGATAGTGAAAAAAGTGATATGTCATGGTGGATCCAAGGGTGATTATGAAAGGCGTTATTATATTGTCCCTGGACAACTTGCTCCCAGCCATTCCTACAAAGTATCCTAGAAGGAAATATAGGAATGCATTTACCCCGATTACCCTACTAAAGATGGTATCTTGTAATAAGCCTATTGTCAATCCTACTATGCCCCCAGTCGTTCTGCCTCTCAACAGGGCCACAACCGCTACTATGATCAATCCCATATTAGGCACTATTTTAAATAGGTTGAAGTTGGGAAATAGGGTGGTCTCCAATATGAAGTTGGCCAATATTAATAAAACTATTATAAGTGTATTCAATCCGATCCCTCTACCGTATCATTAGGTATTATAAATACCCTGTATATTTTCTTAAAATCCACCGCTGGTTCTATGATGATATTCTTCATAAGTTGCTCGTCTTTCTTCTCTACCTCTACCACTTCGCCTATATATATATCCTTTACAAATATACCACCTAGGCCAGAGGTAAACAGTTTGTCCCCCTTGATTATATCGGCCTTGGTATCGAATAGGTAGCCGGTAAGCCTCCCATCTATGTTTCCAGATATTATACCGCCGTCCTGGGTTCTGATGGATTTGAAGGATATCTTATTATTCTCATCTATTATGGAGATGACCTTGGCCCAGTTGTCTCCAACCTCCACTACCCTGCCAACCATCCCCTCTTTTACCACTCCGTCATCCTTGGCTATACCTTGTATGACGGTATCCCCTTTTCCTATTCCATCGTTCAACCCCTTATCGATTACAAACCTATCAAACCAGTTACCAGGTTCCTTCCCTATTACATTGGCCGATTTAAGGTTATAGGTGGTGTTTTTCAAAAGCTCCGCTTCTTTCTTTAGGTAAGGCTCCTTACCTATTAGATCCTCATAATGTCTATTGGTTTCTTCCAATTCCGCTATCTTAAGCTTTAGGCGCTCATTTTCCTCCTTCAATTTCCCCACGTTCTTTAAGTCTTCCAATAGGCTTATGGATCTATGGCTAATGCCATAGAATACCCTTTGTATTGGTGTCAATATATTTCCTACCAGCCTCTCTCCTGCGGATAGGGAGATCCTATCCCTATTGGTGAGGCCAATTACTACGATCAAAATAATAGCAATTGCAGACACTATTACTCTATTCCTGTACTTTTTGAACAAGGACATGCTATCACCACTTAATTCGTTTTATCACTGCTAAACAATGTTTTCTTCAATACCTCTATACTCTTTAAAGCTTCTCCCGTTCCTATGGCAACGCAGTCCAGCGGATTTTCCGCTATGTGAACGGGCATGCCGGTTTCATGTCTAATAAGTAGGTCTATACCGTTTAAAAGGGCCCCTCCTCCAGTAAGCATTATACCCTGCTCTATTATGTCTGCGGCCAACTCTGGTGGGGTTTTTTCCAAAGTAGATTTTATGGCCTCCAATATATTGTGGATAGGCTCTCTCATCGCTTCATATACCTCCCTAGAGGTTACCTCTATTGTCTTTGGCAATCCACTGATAAGATCCCTTCCTCGAATATCCATCTTACTATCCTTGCCATTTACATTGGCAGAACCTATGGTTATCTTAACCTCTTCAGCAGTCCTCTCCCCTATCATGAGGCTATATTCTCTCTTTATATAGTTTACTATGCCCTCGTCCAATTCATCTCCACCTACTCGGATGGATTTGCTAGTGACTATTCCACCCAAGGATATTACGGCTACCTCGGTGGTTCCTCCTCCTATGTCTACTATCAGGCTACCGGTGGCTTCATGAACAGGAAGGCCTGCGCCTATAGCTGCAGCCATGGGTTCCTCTATCAGATAGGCATCCCTTGCTCCTGCATGAATCGCTGCCTCTTCTACGGCCCTCTTTTCCACTTCCGTAACCCCGCTAGGTACGCATACCACTACCCTAGGCTGGAATAGAGATCTCTTCTGCAATGCTCTCCTTATGAAGTATTTGAGCATACTTTGAGTTATATCAAAATCGGCTATGACCCCATCCCTCAACGGCCTTATAGCCACTATATTCCCTGGAGTTCTACCTATCATCCTTTTCGCTTCCTCACCGACGGCTAATACTTTATTGGTGTTGGCCTGTATAGCTACCACCGACGGTTCTCTGATTACAATATCCTTTCCATTGATGTAGACCAACGTATTGGCCGTTCCTAAATCTATACCCATATCCTTTGTAAAAGCACTAAATATTCCCATGTTTTCTGTTCCTTCCTTTCTATAGCCTATATGATATTTCTTTGTTTAAAGCTTATATATCTATTATCACCAATTATTATATGATCTAATACCTTAATTCCAATTATACTTCCCGCTTCTATAAGCCTTTTAGTAATATTTATATCCTCATTGCTGGGAGCGGGATCCCCGCTTGGATGATTATGTATCAATATTATGGAATTGGCACTCCGCCTTATTGCGATATTGAATACCTCCCGTGGATGGACTATGGAGGCGTTTAGGTTGCCTATGGATATTCCCTCTATGCTTATTAGCTGATTCTTGGTATCTAGTATTGCAATTTTAAAATGCTCCTTCTTTAAATATCTCATCTTCTCCATAAGTAGATTTACCAGCACTTGAGGTGAATCCACCTGTATCTTATCCCTTCTATTGCTAGATATTCTTTTTCCTAATTCCACAGAGGCCTGTATCTGGGCCGCCTTGCAATCCCCAACACCTCTTATATTCATCAGCTCCTCCATGGTAGCATAGTTTAAAAATTCTATTCCGGAGCTATCCATACTCAATATCCTGTTGGCCAAATCGATGGCGGTATCTTCCCCGTAGCCTGTTCTAATGATTACGGCCAATAGTTCCGCATTGGATAGGGAATCTACCCCATACTTTTTCAACTTCTCCCTCGGCCTTTCATCCAAAGGAAGGTCCTTTATGGTGTAACTATAGTTTACCTTTACATCTTCTTTCATAATACCCCACCCATAAATCCATTATAATAAATTTATGTTAAAATATTTCCCTAAAAGAGTATCCAACCTATGTAGAGGTAATCCTACTACATTAAAGTAACAGCCATATATACCTTCTATTAGCGCCCCGCCTAATCCCTGTATACCATAGGCTCCAGCTTTATCCATACATTCTCCAGTTTCAATATACCTTTTAAGCTTTTCATCGTCTACATTGCCAAACCTTACCTTGGTCCTTTCGAAATCTATAAGCTTTACACTGGGTTTAAGCCTAACTATACTTATACCAGTTATTACGCTGTGTTCCTTCCCTTTTAAAAATCGAAGCATATGTTTGGCTTCTTCCCCATCCTTAGGCTTGCCCAGTATTTGACCTTCACAGGCCACCAATGTATCTGCCCCTATGACTGTATTGTTAGGCTCGATGCTTTCAGCTATTTGATTGGCCTTCTCAAAAGCTAAGGCCATGGCTACCTCCTCAGGGGACTCTCCTGGAAGGATCTTCTCCTCTATTTCCGCCTTCATGGTTATCAAGTCTATTCCATATTGGGATAATAGCTCTATCCTCCTAGGGGAAGATGAGGCTAATACCACTTTATCCATAGTATCACCTTAACTCTTGTAAATAAATGTATTTTCAAAATGGCCTTTTAAATTCTTGGATATATATATGGAGGCCAATCCAACGAAATAACCAGTAAATAGACTGGTCAGAAGTAGTACTGGCAGGTAGGAAAATATTCTCATATTCCTCATCATAAGACTTGCTACCAATATCTGTCCAAAATTATGGCCCACCGCCCCAAATATACTAACCCCGATTAGACTAAATATAGCGGATAGATTTCTATATACCATGTACATAGCTATACAGCTAAAGACTGCGCCGGTTAAACTATAAAAGAGGCTAGATACGCTTCCTGTGGCCAATGTAAAGGTGATGGATTTGAGTACCCCTATGGTGCAGGCCTCTTTAAATCCAAATACCACCAATGTAATCAATATCACTATATTAGATAATCCTAACTTGGCCCCTGGAGCTATGAAGGGCAATGGTATCATGGTTTCAAATATGCTAAGAGCTAATCCAATGGATACCAGTAAGGATAAAAATATTATCTTTTTTATATTATTCATAGCTTCCCACCCTTTAATGACTTATATAATCTACATCATCTTCTCCATCATCTCCAATACCCTTTATTTCGATTACCAGTTTGTTAGGCAGGCAAACTATAACCTCACCGGGCCTGGATATATAGCCTTGTTTAACGTCTAGTTGATCTGGGCAATCCGCCTCTATTACTCTAACCTTTTTATCTCCAATCTCTATTAGATTATACCCAAATTCCGTCTCGATTGGAATGGTCTTTCCAACTATCTTCTTATCAAATATAACCCTTTTTATCTCCTCGCCATCTACCTGTATACTTACATAGCTCTCTCCATCGCTGAAAGCAAAATTTTTAACGTATATTAAGGATATCACGCTGAGAAATACGATAGAGACTATTAATATCTTATCACCTTTTGTCAACACCTTCACCTTCTGTTTCAGGCTTTCTCGCCCTATATATTCATAATTAGTTTATCACTTATATTTTTCATTTACAAGCTAAAACATAGGGTTAAAATAGAATGCTACCCTATATATTATAAGGGAACTCTTATAAAAATAAAAGAGCCTATTTTAGGCTCTTTTCTATTGTGCTATTTCCTCTATTTTCTCTAAGCCGGACCATATGGAGTTTGTAGGACATTTCTCCACACAGATACCGCAATTGGTACATTTATCATAGTCAATTCTTGCCAATAGGTTTTCGAATATAAATGCATCCTCTGGGCAATTTTTTACACAGATTCTACAGCCTATACAACCTACGGTGCACTTACGCCTTACAAATCTACCAGCCTCTTCGCTTTTGCACTTGACTATTACATCCTGTTCATAGGGCACCATCTCTATCAAGCCCTTTGGACAGACGGCTATGCAAAGTTCACAAGCTGTGCACTTTTCCCTATCTATTACGGCAACTCCATCTACCATATCGATTGCATCGAATTCACAGACATCTTGGCAGGTTCCACACCCTAAACATCCATAGGTGCATGCCTTGCTGCCCCCTGCCAACATATTCTCAGCCCTACAATCTTCGATACCATGGTATATATATCTATCCTGGGCATGTTCACAATCCCCCTGGCATAGGACTACGGCAACTTCCCTTTCAACTTCCCCAGCGTCGACTCCCATTATATTGGCTATCTTTTCCGCTACCAAAGATCCACCTACGCTGCAAGCGGTTACAGGAGCATCTCCTTCTACTATTCCAACGGCCAGCCCTTCACAACCTGGATAGCCGCAGGCCCCACAATTGACACCAGGTAGTGCTGCTCTAACCTCATCGATCTTTGGATCCGATTCCACATGAAATATTTGGGATGCCATCGAAAGCCCTATTCCAAATAAAAGTCCTAAACCTCCTAATACACCTACCGGTTCTAGTATTACGCTCATATATTATTCCCTCCTATACAAGTCCGCTAAATCCTAAGAAAGCTATGGACATAAGACCTGCTGTTATTAAAGTGATGGGGAAGCCTTCCAAGGCCTCTGGTATATCCAATATTTCAAATTGTTCTCTAAGCCCAGATATAAGTATTAAGGCTATTCCAAATCCGATGGAAGCCCCAACAGAGTTGAATATTGTTTCTATAAGATTGTATCCTTCCTGTATGTTTAAAATGGCAACCCCAAGGACTACACAATTTGTAGTGATCAATGGAAGGTATACTCCCAATGCCTCATATAGGGTTGGACTGGTTTTTTTCATTACCATCTCAACAAACTGCACCAATGCTGCTATTACCAATATAAATACTATCGTTTGTAGGAACTCAAGTCCCAATGTATCCAGTATAGCTACCTGGATTATATAGGTTATTACGGACGATAGAGTAACTACAAAGGTTACTGCAATGCTCATCCCCGTCGCCGTTTCAATCTTGTTGGATACCCCTAGGAAGGGACATATGCCTAGGAAACGGGCTAGTACAAAGTTGTTTACAAACATGGTGCTAATCAATATGGTGAAAATATCCACTTCAACTTACCCCCTTTGCTAAGCGTCCGCTTTGGATTTCTTTTTTAGTATATGGTTAAAGACCCCTATCAGTATTCCAAGTAGGATAAATGCGCCTGGAGGCATTATGAATATCAATGCCGGCTCAAAGGAGGGGCCAAATAATTGTATATCGAACAAAGTGCCAGCGCCTAATACTTCCCTTAGAGCTCCTAATATCAATAGCGCTACAGTATATCCAAGACCCATCCCAAGGCCATCCACCGCTGAAGCTACCACTCCATTTTGGGAGGCAAATGCTTCTGCCCTTGCAAGTATTATACAGTTTACTACTATTAAGGGGATGAATATGCCTAGGGCATTATACAGATCCCTAGTATAGGCCTTCATAAACATCTCTATTATGGTAACGAAGGTCGCAATGACCACTATGAAGGCTGGTATACGTATCTTATCCGGAATTACCTTTCTAAATAGCGATATTACCACGTTGGATCCCACCAATACCCCTGTCACAGCTAGCCCCATACCCAGCCCATTTACGACAGAAGTGGTTACAGCTAAAACCGAACACATACCTATCAATTGAACAAATATGGGGTTTTCCTTTATCAATCCATCATAAAAAACTTTAGATAATCTCAAACCTTCCCACCTCCGCTAATTAAGCTATTGAAGTAATGTTGAATTATATACTTCCCGCGCTGTATTCACGCCTTCAACTATGGCATCTGTAGTCATAGTTGCGCTGGTTATGGCTTGAACTTCATTTTCCCCAGCCGGTTCCCTTTCTGCAACTACTTCCTGATCTACAGGTTTATTCCTAAAGGATTCGGTGAAGTAAGGTTTGGTAGAGTTGGCCCCTAAACCTGGGGTTTCTGCATGGTTCAATACCTTTATGCCCATTATCTTCCCTTCAGTAGATATGCCTGCCATAAACTCTATATCTCCACCATATCCATTTACATTCATCTTGAAGGTGTAACCTACCAATTCATCGCCATCATAGCCTTCATATATCTCTGTAATATTGGGGTTATCCCTTATTATGGCTTCCTCTAGTTTCTCATCCATCTCCTCGAAGGTCTTGCCATTTGGCAGAGTTTCCTGCTTAGCAGCCTGATCTGCAAGTCTTTCAGCCTCTGCTATCCTAATAGAGGTTGCTTCGTTGGATATGGCCAGTATACCAGCGGAAATGGCTGTTATTAAAAATAGTATTAAGCCTAGTTTAACGGTTTCGTTCATCTACTTCACCTCCCCAAATACCTTAGGAGCTGTAAACTTCTCGATCAATGGTACAGTGATATTCATCAACAATATGGAGTAGGATACGCCTTCTGGATACCCGCCATTTACCCTTATGATGGCAGTAAGTATCCCCGCCCCTATTCCAAATATGATCCTGCCCTTTGAGGTTACCGGTGAAGTTGCATAGTCGGTAGCCATGTAGAAGGCTCCAAGGATCAATCCACCGCTCATTATATGATAGGGTAGGAATTGGCTTTCCACCCCAAGTATCATCAACATCACAAAGGTTGAGCCTATATAGGCCACTGGAATCTTCCAATCTATTACCTGCCTGATTATCAAATAGGCTGCACCTATCAATAATAGCAATATAGAGGTCTCCCCTATAGCCCCAGGATTGTTTCCTATAAACAGGTTCCACAGGGTGGGAAGTTCTGCTCCTGCTGCCTGAGTTGCAGATGTTGCAGACTCTACAGTTGCAGAGGCAGTGCCATCTGCAGACATTCCAAATTTCATTATGGCCAATGGAGTGGCCGCCGAAACTACATCGGGCCTAGTTCCTGTAAAGGTTGACATATGAGCTGGCCAAGAAGTCAATAGCATCGCCCTTGCAGCCAATGCTGGGTTCATAAAGTTAGAGCCTAATCCACCAAAGAACTGCTTCACCACTATGATGGCAAAGGCCGAACCCATTATAGGTAACCACCAGGGCGCGCTAGCCGGTAGATTGAATGCAATTAAAATACCGGTTATAATAGCCGAGAAATCGTCTATGGTTACAGGTTTTTTAAATGCTTTTTGGATTATAGCCTCAAAGAACATGGATGAAGCTATGGATATCAATATCAGCTTCAACGCATTTATACCGAAAAAGTATACGCTGCCTATAATAGCCGGTACTAGTGCAATTATTACATCTAACATTATCCTCTGTACAGATTCATTGGATCTAATATGAGGAGATGAGGAAACTAATAACATATTTTCTAAAGCGACTTCCTTTGCCTTAGGAGCGCTCGCTACTTTACTATCCATTTCATATCCTCCTAACTAATTTGTTTTCTTTCTATTGGCAATTATCTCCCGCTTTGCTAACCTGATGGATTCTACCAATGGCCTTTTAGATGGACATTGGAATGAGCAGGCGCCACATTCTACACAATCCAATGCATGTAGAGCTTCTGCCCTGTCAAAATCCCCTTTTAGGGAGTAACTGCTTAAGTATAAGGGCTGTAGATGTACTGGACACACTTCAATACATTTTCCACATCTGATGCAAGGATGCATGGGTTCTGGTTTTGCTTCCTCTTCAGTCATTACCAAGATTCCCCCAGTCCCTTTTATTACCGGTACATCTATGCTATATTGACTTATTCCCATCATGGGGCCACCCATAACTATCTTGCCAGGCGCGCCTTCGTTGAACCCGCCACATTGTTGAATAACATCTTTAAATGGGGTTCCTATCTTAACAACTAAATTTTTAGGGTTCTTAATACCTCGCCCTGTAACGGTGACTACCCTTTCATATAGAGGCTTTCCCTCCATTACCGCTTCTGCAATAGCCCTGGTAGTTGAAATATTGCTCACAACTGCCCCTACATCCATGGGCAATCCGCCGGATGGAACCTGACGGCCCAATATGGCATCTATCAATCTCTTCTCATCCCCCTGAGGATATTTTACCTTTAGAGTGGCTATGGATATATTCTCTTCATCCTTGCTAGCTTCTTTTAAAGCTTTAATGGCATCGGGTTTATTGGTCTCTATTCCAATTATCCCCCTATCTACTCCAACCGCTTTCATAATAACCTTTAGCCCATATATTATCTTTTCAGGCTCTTCTACCATCAGCCTATGATCTGCCGTTAGGTAGGGCTCACATTCTGCCCCATCAATCAATATGGTATCTATCTTCTTTTCAGCAGGCGGCGAGAACTTAACATGAGCTGGAAAACCTGCTCCTCCCATCCCCGTTATACCTGCTTCCTTGATTATTTGAATCAGTTCTTCTGGAGATAAGTCCTCTAGCTTTCCATTTGGCCTTATGGATTTGTCCATGGTGTTTTTCCCATCCGATTCTATTACGACACAATCCACGGTAGGACCGGTAGGAATTGCCATAGAAGCGATCTCCTTAACCGTGCCCGATACAGATGAGTGCACCGGTGCCGATACAAAGGCCTGAGATTGTCCAATTACCTGGCCAACCTTAACCTCATCTCCTGCCTTTACCACTGGCTCACAAGGTGCCCCAGTATGTTGGTGGAGCGGAATCATTACTATAGATGGTTCTTCAGCCGATTCTATTGATAGGTGGTTGGTTAAACCCTTGTTGTCTGATACCGCTACCCCACCCTTGAAAGTGAGATCTCTTAACTTCATCCTTTTACACCTCTTTTTTTATAATATAATTGCTATGCTAATAAAAAAAAATTATAAAATATTTTATAAAATTTTTTAAAGTTTATTACCGCATTCAATTATAACATTTTTTTGGCTTCGTGTATACCCTATAGGCGTATTGAGATATTTTTAACACCCTCCTACAGGAGTGAATGAATGGGTGAATTTTGTTGTAAAATACTAATTTTGTAAGGAAAATGTTTGCTAAAATAATATTGAAATTTTTCCTATATATTCTCTCATACCCAAAATGTCGTTAAATTACCAACAGAAATGGATTTTATAGCTGATTTATATATCTAAACTCAATTGTATGGGGTCTTCCGGGTATATTAAATTGGATACGGTAAGTCCTAAGAGCCGTATTTTATCGTGAAACTCAAACCTGGTGGTGAGTATATGTTTGCCCGTTTTAAATATATCCTCATAGCTATTGGTTGCCATTGTAAGGGTGAGGCTTCTGGTTTCCACGGAAAAATCCTTATATTTTACCTTTACGGTAATGGTTTTGATTAGGTAAGCTTTGGATTTTAATTTATTGGATAGGTTGAATGCATAGTTTTCCAGCCTATCTATCAAAAAATCCATATCCCCTATATCTTCCCGAAAGGTCTCCTCCTCCCCTATGGATTGATTTAGTATATGATCTTCAACAGGCCTATGATCTATCCCATAGGAAAAATCGTATATCTCCTTACCTCTCTTTCCAAATATGGATATGAGCACCTCTCTATCATATTCCTGTATATCACCTATATAGTAGATTCCTAGCTTGTTTAGCTCCCTCTCCATCCTTGGTCCCACGCCCCATAGTTTTGTTACAGGCAATGGTTTCAATAGTTCTACAGCCTCTTCCCCTCTTATTATGGTCAGCCCATCGGGTTTTTCCATATCCGAGGCAAGCTTGGCCAAAAATTTATTGATGGATACGCCCACGGAAGCCGTTAGACGAAGTTCCCTTCGTATATCCTCCTTGATTCTGTTAGCTATGGAAATGGGGTCACTTCCAGTGGTATCCAAAAACGCCTCATCTATGGAAACCGGTTCTATTGTATTGGAGTACCTTTGAAGGATGCTATGCACCTCCTTGGATACCCTTTTATACTTTTCCATATTAGTTGGAAGGTATATTCCATTAGGACATAGCCTTTTTGCTACCCTTGCAGACATAGCCGAATGTATGCCGTATTTTCTAGCCTCATAAGATGCGGTGCATACAACGCCCCTATCGGATAACCCTCCAATTATTATAGGCTTGCCCACTAGGCTTGGATCATCCCTTTGCTCCACAGCAGCATAGAAGGCATCCATATCCACATGAATTATAGACCTATCCATGATCATACCACCTTATAAAAATGCCAAAAGCCCAATATGCCCTACCATGTGCTTCCACGTTTATACAAAAAAATCATATACTTGCAGTATATGATTTTGGTGCGGGAAAAGGGATTCGAACCCCCACGGTGTTTCCACCAATAGCCCCTCAAGCTATCGTGTCTACCAAATTCCACCATTCCCGCCTAATCCTATTGTACATATACATTATAGATAATGTTTCAACTTTTATCAACCATTACTTTTTACCAATGGATTATGAGGATAAAGTTAAAAACCTCCTAGGCACCTAGGAGATTTTCAACTTTATTTTTTATTTGGGCAAAGTATTTTCTTATTCCCTCAAACATTCCGGCAGCTATATCTTCCCTAGTCTGCTGCCTCCTCAATAGTGCTAGATCGTTTGGATTGTTTATAAACCCTACTTCTACTAATGCTGATACAACGTTTTGTTCACGGAGTACTGCTAGATCACTATCGTTATATAGCTTGTTGGTCTTTTTGGAGAATACGCTCTTCTTCTGCATCTCCTCATTTAATATCTGGGCAAATAACTTCCTTCCGTCATCGTTGTATCCATCATAGTATACTACCGACTTTCCACTCTCATCCTTTACCTTCATAGTTGGACGATAGTATACCCTGATTCCTGAAGCGCTGGTTTGAGAAGTAGCACCTGTGGAATTGTTGTGTATGGATATGAATATTATATTGCTATACTTATCAGAACGATCGAGTACATACTTA
>DUNJ01000050.1 GCA_012839395.1 Tepidimicrobium sp. | reverse complement strand
TAATCATTTCAAGCGCTATTGCACCAGTACATATTGTGTATATCCAACACTATCTAAAGTGAAAAACTTTGGACATGATGGTAGTGGTGTGCATGGAGGTGAGCTAATTGATAGCCCTTATATGAAAATCGAAATAGATAGTGATGAAAGCTTTGATTTTAAGGGCGACCCTATTTTCGACCATCCCAAGTATCTTGAGCAGGTTAAGGGTGGTACGAAAGTGCCTTTTATAAGAAAAATAAAATTTTGGCTAAGGGTATATAAATATCCTATTCAGCTTTTCAAAATAATCTATACTCTTAATATCGGTTCTAAGAGGGTAAATGTCGAATAAACTCATAGCAAAGAATAGCTTGTTTTTATATATTAGACTGATTGCTACAACGATAATAGGCTTATTAACTTCAAGATATACTATTTCAGCTTTGGGTGCTGAAAGTTTTGGCTTGTTCAGCGTTGTAGGTGGAGTGGTTTCTATGATGGCATTTATAAATACCATCATGGTTGCTACTACTTATCGATTTGTTGCAGTAGAGCTTGGAAAGAAAGATGGCAATGTAAATAAAATTTTTAATACGAGTTTGTCTATCCATATTGCAATAGCCCTTATCGTTGTTTTATTGTCTATTACGGTAGGTATATATTATATATCGAATTATATGAACTTACCGGAAGGCAGACTAAATGATGCATTATATGTTTTTGTAATAGCCATTATAAGTACCGTGATGATGATAATCGGAGTACCTTTTCAAGGGTTTTTGGTTGCAAAAGAAAAGTTTTCAGTGACTGTGCCCATCGAAGTGTTTTCTAAGGGATTGCAACTTGTTTTGGTGATATTACTAAACTATTTGAATGGCAATAGACTAATTATTTACGCTTTATTCATTCTTATTGCACATTCAATAAATCCTCTGATGTATGCCGTTTATTCATATAAGGCTTATTTTAAAGAGATTAGGCCGAAATTGTATAAAGACATGAAGCAGTATCTGGAAATGATTAAATTTTCCGGTTGGATGGCTATAGGAGCTGGATCATCCATGCTTGAACATCAAGGTTCTGCTCTTATTATCAATAAGTTTTTTGGCACATTATTAAATGCCAGTTTTGGTATAGCAGGTCAAGTTAGAACCATGGTGGGAATGTTTACACGAAGCTTGAGCCAAGCAATTGTACCTCAAATATCAAAAAGCTATAGTGGTGGAAATGAAAAAAGATCAAAAAGATTGGTGGTTTTCGCATCTAAATATTCATTTCTTTTAATGCTTATCCCGCTTGTACCAATCATGTTAGAAATTGATTTCATGCTCAATCTGTGGTTGACAGAAGTGCCAAAATTTACTACTAGCTTTGTAAGAATTATGCTAATTCAATCATTGATTCAAAGCCTCAGTTCAGGAATTCCAACTCTCATACAGGCCAGTGGTAAGGTTGCATATTTTACTATTTTCACAAGCATCGCAATATTAATCAGTTTGCCTCTTGCTTTTATTTTATATTCCATAGGTTTTCCGCCACATAGCATATCTTATATATATGCATTTACAGCTTTACTGAACTTTATTGTGACTATTTATCTTTTAAAATTTATCCTGAAATTTGATACAGGATTTTTTATCAAAGAGGTTGTTGCTCGGGCACTTCTCGTGCTAATCGTGGTAAGCCCTGCAGCAATTATTCCTTTCGTGCTAAGAGAAGGATGGATAAGATTTTTTATATCTGCTATAGTGGGTGAGCTGCTCTTATTTGCCGGAATATACTTTGTGGGAATGGAGAAAAATGAGAAAAAAATGGTAAGACAGTTTGTTATAAATCAATGGAATAGGATGTTTCCAAAATATAGATACGAGAAATCTTTTGGAAACCACTAATTTACACTAATGAGACCACTAATT
>DUNJ01000243.1 GCA_012839395.1 Tepidimicrobium sp. | reverse complement strand
CCCCCCTGCTCATTATTAAGCACCCCCCGCTCATTTTTGAGCACCCCCTGTATAATCTTGGAGCCCTCTTTTTTGTTCACCCAAAGCGCAGGGACGATTTTTCTTAATTCGGTATAACCGCCTTTTTCGTTTTTGGTAGCAGAGCGTTGTATATATTTTTTTTCTTCCAATTCTAAAAGCCACCGCCGGATCGTGCTTTTACCAACTGCGTATAGTTCGGCGAAATAAGCGTTACTATTCCAACAATATCCCTCCTTCATGGATAGCTTCAGGATATCGCCATATAAAAGCCGGGCGCCTAGCGATATTGAATTATCATGTCTTACTTTGTCCGGTATCAGGCAATATCCTGTTACTTCCCTTTCCATTACAAATTCCTTTCTATGCCGATCTCTGTGCGTTGTCCATTTGTGTTCGTATCTCGTGTAAAATGGCGTTGAAATCTTCTTGCTTGATATTTCCTGTTCCTTGATAGCCGTACTGATTCACAACTCTTTTTACGACTTCCTCAGTTCCACTATCAAATAACAATTTTCTTTGCATGTTGCTTATAATCTCGCTTGCCCTCTGCAGTCCTCTTGTTTCCTCCCGTTTCTTGGTGGGCTCAGGCTTGCTCGGCTTTTTCTGCTCTTTCTTCGTTCCACGATACTCATCTGTATCTGCGTCTTTCGTATCATCAATCAGGAACAATGCATTCAGGGCATATTTCCTCGCATAACTAGATGCCGTGCCTGTTACTTGACTGTCGTCCATGCCCTTTTTTTCTTCCGCCTCCCTCGCATACGCACTAACACTTATTTCGCCCTCGGAATCAACGTCTAAAACCGTCGCAACAGCCTTGACATAATATCTATCTCCTATGTGTTCTAACTTGTCACACAGTGTCAATACGAGCCTTTCATCTACAAGCAAAGGCTTCACCGCTTCGAGAATATCCTCGCAACTCCGATAATTAAAATTCCCAAAACTGTTATATTGTGCCTTGGGGGCTTTTAGCCCCTTTTGCACTCTTGATAACTTTTCATATAAACCTTTTGTCATCGTATTCTCAGCCCCTCTTTCTGTACCAATTCCACCCCGGCAATCGGCATGCCCGTACTCTTAATAGCGTTCTGGATTGCTCTTTTATCAATCTGTACCTTGTAGGTCTTGTACTGTTCCGGAACGGCTTCCTCATCAAGAATTACCACACTGGGCGGATTTTTCTGAATATTGAATGAGAAAAACGGGGTCTTTATCTTTCTTTTGTTCTGCTGTATCATGTTATACTCGAGCATCTCCATTAAAGCCTTTCGCTTATTCTCTGCTACGCTCTTTCTTGCTCTCAATCTTTTAATTTCTGTATCGTAAGCATTCGCTTCCGCCTTGAGTTCTTGAACAATTTTTCCAACTCCGTCCGCCAATTCTCCCAGTTCCTCATCAAGTTGCATCAGAGAAACTCGCATCTCGTCTTCCGTCACAACCTCATCATCAATCAGTTTCCGGATATTGTGCATGATTCTCGTATTTTCATATAGGTGCGGTGATGTTATGGAAGCTTTAAACAGATACAGACTATATGAGAATACGAGAATTAT
>DUNJ01000049.1 GCA_012839395.1 Tepidimicrobium sp. | reverse complement strand
GCACAGCATAGCTGTGCAGTGGTTTTCGAGACCACCACCTTCAACCTCTCGGACATCTCTCCACTATTTATTCCTCAAGTCCTTAAAAAATTGCTTTATAACAGAACTGCACTCTTGTTCTAATACCCCAAAGGTTGTATCCACCCTATGATTAAAATGAGGATTATTCACTATATTGATAATAGAACCACAACAGCCCATTTTAGGATCTCTTGCACCTATGACTAATCTGTCTATTCTAGAGTTTACTATGGCGCCTGCACACATACTGCAAGGCTCTAGGGTAGCGTACATAGTGCAACCTATAAGTCTCCACCCTTCTAGGTGTTTGCTGGCTTCCCTTATAGCAATCATCTCCGCATGTGCCAATGGATCCTTAAGTGTTTCCCTCATATTATGGCCTCGCCCTATTATCCCACTCTCATGAACAATAACAGCACCTATAGGTACCTCATAGGTGCTAGCTGCCTTATATGCCTCTTCTAGGGCTAATCTCATATAGAACTCATCCATAGATAAACCACCAGATAAAATAATGGTGCACCCGAGAGGAGTCGAACCCCTGGCACACGCCTTAGGAGGGCGTTGCTCTATCCAACTGAGCTACGGGTGCATAACAAGCTTTCGTACCTATACATTTTACAATATTTTTTTATGATTGTCAATTGCTTTGTACCAATTTTAAGAGCTTAAATAATAATTTCCCTATATTTCTAATTATCCATAGAAAAAATCCCTCTTTGTCTATATCCTTATGAACTATGAGATCTATCTCTTCCAATACTTCTCCATTTATTGATACCACCAGCCTACCAATCCCATCACCCTCCCTTAACGGAAGCTGTATATTTTTGTCGATTAGCATATCCACCTCTATTTTATCGTCATATCTAACTACCTTGCTGTAATCCTTTATGGGATAGACCTCTATTACCCCCTCTTTACTCTGGGGAATACCTATTTTATCCACTGGTTTCTCCCTATTAGCAAATACCCTTTTATAATAATTATTTATACCGTAATGCATTAGCCTACTGCTTAATTCCTCCCTCTTCTCTTCGCTTTCAGTTCCCATAACGATTCCAATCAATCTAAAGCCTCCATCTTTTGAGGAGGATCCTACCATTAAAGTGGATACCAGGCAATGGCCCGCCCTATCGGTAAAACCTGTTTTAAGCCCATCAACTCCTTCTATCTTCCCCAATAAAGGATTGGTATTTTCCTTGCTATAATTCCTACTCGGTACCTCTATGAATGGAATAGCAGTTATGGAAAGGGTTTCCGGATATCTATCCAATATATGTTTTGATAATAGAAATATATCCTCTGTGGTCATCTTGTTTTGCAACTCACCGTAGGGCAATCCCGTGGAGTTAAAGTAGATGCTATGGCTTAATCCTAATTCTTTGGCCTTAGCATTCATCATCATTACAAAGGATTCCTCCGTACCTGCTATATATTTTGCCAAGGCGTAGGTTGCATCATTTGCCGATACCACCATAGCCGCTTTTAACAATTCTTCAAGAGTAAACAGTTCCCCTACTTCCAATTCGAGGCTAGAACCCTCTATCTCAGCTATATCCTTATCTATATATATGCTGTCCTCTAATGAAACGTCCCCCATATTAATATGATCCATTATTATCAAATATGACATTAGCTTACTAATGCTAGCCACTTCCATGGGCCTATGTATATTATATTCCTCCAATATTTCCCCCGTTTCATAATCGCCTATTAAGTATGCCGATACCTCATCCTCTATTCCTACATCGGCAAATACAGCAGATCCTATTGCTAAAAAACACAACAAGAATACTATAATTCCTCTAACATACCTTCGCCACATGGCCTTCATCCCCCAAACTTTAATCTATTATAAACTTATATCGCTAATCTTTGCATTTAGTAACAAATATTGTCCCATATCTATATAATATATTAGACTAAATATAGCATATTAAAGAGGAGGTTTCAATATGACAGATTTAAAAAGAAGAGGCGGTTTTTGGGATGGAGATGATTCTAGCTTATTATTCTTCTTCCTGCTCCTAGTAATTTTATTTGGCGGATTTGGCGGTAAACGATATTAAAATAAAGGGGCTGTGGCGGAAACTAGTTAACTAGTTTCGCCACAGCCCCTTTTATCTATTATAAAGCCATCTATTAGCCTTCCCCTCAAAGGATGTACCTGTTACCTCCTGACAGATCCTCAAAAAATCCTCTGTGGTCCCATGACGGAATCTATATATACTATAGTATCTATTTAAAATGTCGTATAGTACTTCCATACCAAATTTCTCCCCTATTGTATCTATGAACACAGCGCCCTTTATATATACTAAAAAACCATAATCCTTCCAGCCTTCAAACTGATCCAACGGTTTATTTACTACACCTGCTTCAATTGAATGAGCTTTAACCTGATCATAGGGTATTTGGAAATTGTATTCATAATAATCCCTAGCCCTTTGATCTCCATATTTATTAGCCATATATATTACCTCTGAATAGCTAGCCAATGCTTCATCTAACCAAGCTTCATCGATCTGATCATTTCCCACCACTCCATACCACCATTGGTGAGCCGTTTCATGCACTATTACCTGCTCCAAAGCTTCTTTATAATATGGATTAAAATAATCCTTATTTATAAACACTACATTGGGATACTCCATACCCGTTGGGAATTCCGTCATCACTATGGAATACTGCCCATATGGATATTTGCCAAATACCCTGTTAAATATATCTATGCTATCCGCTCCCACCTGCAATGCAAAATCCACCATATCTAAATCATCTTCCATAGAGTACAGCTTGACAATTGTTCCTTCCACTTCTAATTCATTTACTAAGAAATTGGAGCTAGCCACCCAAGCAAAGTCCCTAGTTAACCTACTCTCAATAGTGTATATCAGTTTATCCCCTTTAGCTTTTTTAGATATGATTTTCCCGGTAGAGGCTACCTCCATATCTTTAGACGTTTTAATAGTTACGTCATAGTTAGCTATATCGCTATAAAAAGGATCCCCTATGCTATAATAAGGATCCAAATTCCACCCCTTTTCATCGTATACACAGGCTATCGGATACCAATTGCCAAAATTGAACACCTCATCTCCATATCCAAATCTATCTATGTTCCGAGGTAGATCCACTGTATATTTAAAGTATATGTATATCCTTTCATTGGGCTTTAACACCCCCTTAGGCTCTAACCTCAATATGGTGCTTCCCTTACCTTCTAGAACAAAGTCCACATTCTTCCCATCCACCCTTACTTTATCTATTCGTACATGTCCAACATCATATTCTTCCTTCGATATATTAGCCATATCAAATAGTATAGGGGCAGTCTCTATGGAGCTATAGGCGTTGGGATATACATGAAAGTATATCCTATCCAATTCCTCTCCAGTGTTGTTTACATATATTACCTCCTGCTTAGCTACATAAGATTTATCAACGGGGTCAAAATCCACTTCAATGCTATAGTGATTGATTCCATCTAGATCTATGCCGTTATAATCATCTACTATAAGGGTTGGGGGTTCTCCTACTTCTTTACAACCGGCTATGAATAATATAAATATTAGTATCGATATAACGTATAGCTTTCTATGCCTTCTCAATATATCCCTACCTCCTAGATTTCGCTATACTATATTTATATCGATATTGGACAAAAATATTATTAAATATACAATAACTATACAAAACGATGCCAGGCACCGTTTTGTATAGTTATTAGGCGTATGTTTCTATTTTGTTATCTTTTTTAAGCCCCTAGTATATGGGTGGAGCGCCTCAGGAATTATAACGGAACCGTCTTCCTGCTGGTAATTTTCCAATATAGCAGCTAGAGTTCTACCAACCGCCAAGCCTGAGCCATTTAACGTATGGGCAAATTCTACCCTATTGGTATCCTTTCTTCTAAACCTAATATTGGCTCTCCTGGCCTGATAATCTTCAAAGTTACTGCAGGATGAGATCTCTACATATCTACCATAGCTAGGCATCCAAACTTCTAAATCATAAGTCTTGGCTGAGGCAAATCCTAAATCCCCTGTACTCAACATGGCTACCCTATAAGGCAGTTCTAACCTTTTCAATATTTCTTCTGCATTCCTCGTAAGCTTTTCCAATTCGTCATAGGAGTTCTCCGGTAGTGAGAATTTTACCAGCTCCACCTTATCAAATTGATGGTTTCTAATAAGTCCCCTAGTATCCCTTCCAGCAGATCCCGCTTCTTGTCTGAAGCATGGAGAATATCCAACATAATAAGCTGGCAACATATCTTCATCCAATATTTCATTTCTATACATATTGGTAAGAGGTACCTCTGCAGTAGGAATTAAGAAGTAATCCTTACTTGGTATATGGAACATATCCTCCTCAAATTTGGGCAATTGTCCAGTACCGATCATACTATCCCTATTTACCATAAAGGGTGTATTTATCTCCTCATATCCATGTTCCACCACATGAAGATCTATCATAAAATTGATTAAAGCTCTTTCAAGTAATGCACCAGCTCCCTTAAATAGGGTAAATCTAGCCCCCGTCAATTTAGAAGCCCTTTCAAAATCCAATATATCTAATTTGGCTCCTACATCCCAATGGGCATCCGGTTCAAAACTAAATTGGGTAGGTTCCTTCCATCTTCTTACCTCTACATTATCTTCATCAGTTTTTCCCTCCACTACTGACTCGTGGGGAGTATTTGGGATGTTGAGTAAATAATTCTTCAATTTAACATCTATTTCCTTCACTTCCATGTCTAAGCTCTTAATATTAGCGGATAATTCCCTCATCTCTACCAATAGGGATTCCGTATCCTTGCCTTCTTTTTTCAGTTTTGGAATCTCCTTAGACACCGAATTCTGTCTAGCCTTCATCTCCTCTACCTGAGTTAACATGCTTCTCCTCTGTTCATCCAACTCTAATACCTTGTCGATTGGAAAATCTCCATGGCGTTTATTTAGGGCTGCTATTACCTTTTCCGGCTCCTTCCTTATTCGCCTAATATCTAACATCTCTCTACCTCCTATATCCATTTTTCCTAAATAAAAAACCCCCGTTCCCAATTATTAGGGACGAGAGTATTCCCGCGTTGCCACCCTAGTTAACCTTATGGTTCCCTCAGATCGCTTAAAAGCTCCGGGTTGGATTCAATAGTAAACCTTACCAATTTACACCACCCATTGGCTCTCTTAAAAGGTTTGACTACCTACTAGTTCCCCTCATAGCTGATATTTAAAATTTAATAAGTAGTATATCATAATTCTAGTAAAATATCAATTTATCCAGCATATTCTACAACTCCATATCTCCAAGCTCTATATAACCCCTATTTCTCATCCACTCAGATATAATTAATGAGATAAGACCTGGCAATATAAAATGTAACAATATGATGCTGATCAGTGTCCAAGGCGTAGCCCCCATGGTTTCAATTACTGCAAATTGGCCTACCAGCCCACTAGTTCCCATACCAGCTCCCACCATATTGCTTTCCATCTTGAACAATGTAGTGGATATAGGGCCTAAGATGGCGGATGTAAGTGTTGGAGCTATCCATATCTTGGGTTTTTTTATTATATTGGGAATTTGTAACATGGACGTTCCTATCCCCTGAGCTATAAATCCCCCAATCCCGTTCTCCCTATAAGACGATACGGCAAACCCTATCATCTGCGCAGCACAACCTACTGTACTAGCCCCTGCAGCTAATCCGCTAAGCCCTAAGGATATAGCCAAAGCAGCACTACTAATCGGCAAGGTCAATACAATTCCCATCAATGTCGATACTATTATGCCCATAGGAATAGGCTGTAATTCAGTAGCCCTATTGATGACATTGCCCACTGCCGTCATAAAGGAACTTATAATAGGTCCCACATAATTTCCTGCTAACCCCCCAATCAGTATGGTAGATAATGGCACCAAAACGATATCCACTTTGGTCCTACCGCCTATCCTTTTGGCAAGTTCTGCCCCTGCTAGCGCTGCAACAAAGGCCCCCACCGGCTCTCCTGCCTGAATAGATATGGCCCCACCGCTATCTATAATGGTTCCTGCACCTATTGCCCCAGTTACAACCGAAGCAAATATAGCCAATGGTGGCGCTCCTATGCTATGAGCAACTCCTGCTCCTATAGCTGGGCCCATAAGCATTTGAGCAACCTCCCCAAACCTAACCATCATACCTATATTTAATAAGATCCCTAATTGTTTAATTATAAGGCCTGTAAGCAATGAGGAAAATAATCCCAATGCCATACCGTTGAATATATTGACAAAATAATCCCTTATGTTTTTTCCTGTGTTTTCCACCTTCACACCTCTTCTGCATCTAATTATTGTATTATTTTTAACTATGCGCTATATAATATACATCTAAATATACCATCCTGATGCCATATCATCAAGGGTGAATCTCTCATTCCCTTACTAGTGCCTAATATATATTTTTACCTAGCCTCCCACCTGTAATATCTGATATCTGGTCCGTAGAATTTCAATGGGATAAACTTTTCCAATATCCTCGAAAACACCCTGTCCGTATAGGTTTCAGATATCTCCTTAGGAGTCAAATTAGTAGATATTATGGTTTTTGTTCCATTGAGCAATCGAGTATTCACTATATTGAATATCTCCGCGTTGGTAAAGGCGTTGGATAATTCAGTACCTAGATCATCTATTATTAAAAGATCTGCATCGAATAATATGTCGTATTCAAAGTCTTCAAAACGGTCTGCATCTTTTCCAAATCTCCGCTTCTCTATTATATCTAATATCGTAAAAGCTGTTTGATATACTACTATCTTATTCATATCTAATAAGGATTTAGCTATACAATTACACATAAATGTCTTTCCCAATCCAGTACTTCCATAGAATAGTAGATTTTCATCATTCTTATCATCAAAATTATTTATAAAATCCACACATATGCCCGATATAATCTTCATGTTTTCCCTAGGAGTCATATCCTCCCCTCCAAAGGGTTCATCGGGAAATACATTTATATCAAAGGTCTGAAAGTTTTCTCTGCTTAGAATGTTTTCGATATTGGACATCCTGTAGGCTCTCATGATAAGAGCCTGTTTTAAGCAATTGCACTGAGTTCCATCTTCCAAATAACCCTCATCCTTGCATACTTCGCATTCGTATTCTATATCCAAATAGTCTAATGGAATATTGTTTTCCGTTAGTAGGTAGGCCTTTTCCATATTCAGTTTCTCAATTTTATTTTTAATCTCATTCAGATTCTTTTCATAATTCTCTGGACTTACAACCATTGCCTTGGACATGGAAAGCCCTGCTTGCCATATCTCCTCATCTATAGCCTTAATCCTTGGAATCTTCCTATAAACCTTAGCCCTTTTAAGGCTCTGAGCCCGCCTAGCCCTATCCCTTTTCTTTTCATATTCCATTAAAATTTCCTTAAGTACCTGACCATATATCATTTAGCTTCCCCTCTTGATCTTGAATAATATTCTTCACGCTTTCTACGTGCAATGTCTTCCAATTCATCAGCCGTATAATCGGAAGTTCTCTGCTCAAAGTTATGAAATCTGGTCTTAATAGCTTTGCCCTTTCTTGCAACCCTAGTCTTCTTATCGTAGTCCTTTCTCCTAGGCCTTTTATCCTTCTCCTCTATCTCCTCTACAGTTCTAATTCCTTTATTATACCATGAGGTTAAAATTCCATTTATATAGTTTATACTTGGATTTGCAGTCTTTTTCGAACCCTCACATCCCTTAAGGACTATATCCATTGTAAATTTATATTCGTCAAACCATCTATCCATGACTTCCATCTCACTCTTGCTGGGAAGTCTATTGCTATAGCCTAAATATTTCATCACCTGTCCATATCTATAGTATCTTTCATCCGTTAATCTAAGATGTTCCTGTAAAGCCTCCATATTGGTAATCCCCTCATCATACCAATTTCTTATTATACCACCTATATATCCGATATTGCGCCTTCCCCTCTTCTTCACAGAATAGGAAAATGCGCTTTCTATTATATCTGGATCCATATTATAATTATGTATCCATTCCAATATCTTCTGTTTCTCATTTGGCACCAATTGTCTGCTCATTATTGTATTGATGGAGTTAAACATATTGTTTATAGCCGGAATTTTATTGGCATCTACTAAATCCTCTACAGAGCAGGTATAAGATTCACGCCTGGATTCCTCATCCATATCTATCTGCTTATAATTGTTCTTTATATAGAGCTGCTTTAAGTTCAAAAATTTCACCTTATAATCAAATCTATTGTCTGTATCCTTCGGCAATTTCTCTATTATCCCCTTTTCTTCCCAAAAATCCCATGCATTCAATACATCGGATAATGGTATGTTCAAATGCTTTGCAATAGTTTGATTATTCACCTCGATAGTACTATCCTTATCGTGGGCATTCTTATATCCTAGAAGGTATACCTTTACATAGGCTCCATTTGCCATAGGCATATAGTCGTTTATAAATATATTTTCTATGGGCGTATCCCCTAAATCCATATCCGTAGTTTCAATGGTAAAGTTCATATTTTCACCTCTATTCTCCGTATGCATTTCGATCTATCCTCATTTTGTAAATATAATTATATATCTTCCCCTCCATTATTTCAAAAGAGGAACTCTCCTGTATAAAAAATTTACTATTCCTATCTATTTGCTGATCGAAGAATAGGTCTAGATACTTATCAATAGTATAAAAACCACATTTTTTATAGCATTGGATAGCTCTCCTATTAAATTTAGCTACCTCTAGATACATAACCCTCATATTCATTACATTGAAATAATAGTCCAAATAAGCGGTGATGGCCTCGGTACCATAGCCTTGGTCCATATAGTTGGGATCAAACACTATCCCCAACACAGCATCCCTCCACAACCTTCTTATCTTCTTGATTCCCATATATCCAATGAGTGTAGAATCCTCATTAAACACACTGTAATACCTATTATTACCTCTTCTAGTCTTATAGTTATACCATTTCTCTACCTGCTTAGAGGTCAATGAGGGCAAATTATAGTCAAAAAATAGAGGGTTATCATGTTTACCCCAATTCATCATAAAATATACATCTTCCAATTTCATTGGGGTTATTATAACTCTCTCGCCTACTATTTTCATGGTAATTCCTTCCCTTATGTGACTATATACTTAATCTATTCTAATATTTTCCTTATTTAAAAATTTTGTAAATTCCTTCTTCCATACCAGTTCCACTGTCCCCGTTGGACCATTTCTATGCTTAGCTATTATTACTTCACCAATGTTCTTTTTGTCCGAGTCCTCATGATAATAGTCATCTCGGTACAAAAACATAACTACATCGGCATCCTGCTCTATAGCACCCGATTCCCTTAAATCCGAGAGGATAGGCCTGTGATCTGAACGCAACTCCGGCGCACGAGATAATTGGGACAGAGCCACCACAGGGCAATCCATCTCCTTGGCTAAAGCTTTAAGCCCCCTAGATATAGCTGATATCTCCTGCTGTCTATTCTCCTGTCTTCCTTCGGATTGCATCAGTTGTAAATAGTCTATCACTATCAAATCTAATCCCTTTTCCAATTTTAAACGTCTACATTTGGCCTTCATCTCTATTAAGGATATACCTGCAGTATCATCTATGAATATATTGGCCTGGGATAGCGGAGCCATCACATCTATTATCTTCATCCATTCATCTTCTTCTAACTTTCCCCCAATTATTTTCTGCAGGTCTACATGAGCTGACGATGCAATCATCCTTTGGACTAGCTGTTCCCTGGACATCTCCAGGGAGAAAATGGCTACACTAGCTCCTGCTTTAAGGGCACTATTGACAGCGATATTGATTCCAAGAGCTGTCTTCCCCATGGAAGGTCTTGCAGCCAGAAGTATTAAATCAGATTTTTGCATACCAGATAGCTTGGCATCTATATCTATAAAGCCCGTGGTAAGACCAGTCAGTTGACCCTGATTTGCCGCCATCTCTTCTATTTTAGAAAAACTATCCAACAGTACCTCTTTTATTGGTATAAATCCATCCCTATGCCTACCCTGAGTAATATCAAATATACTCTTTTCCGCCTGTTCTATTATGCTATTTACCTCTTCACTCTCTTCATAACTCTTACCCATTATCTCATCGCAAGAGTTTATCAACTGCCTTAATGTAGATTTCTCCTTAACTATATCACAATAATATTTTATATTGGAGGTAATCGCCACTCCCCCCGAAAGCTGAGCTAAATAGCTAACCCCTCCTACATTATCTAAGGTTCCCCTCCTCCTCAATTCCTCGGGCAACGTAACGAGGTCTACAGGTTCTCCCCTATTGAATAGCTCCACTATAGTTTCAAATATCTCCTTATTGGCCTCCCTATAAAAATCCTTGGGGTGAAGTTGCTCTATAGCTGTATTTATAGCCTCTTTATTTAAAATCATAGCTCCCAATACCGATTGTTCCGCCTCTAAATTATGAGGTGGAACTCTACCTATTACATGGGCTTCCATTTAACCACCTCATTACCCTTCTATAACCCTTACCTTTAACGTAGCTAAAACCTCTGGGTAAACCCTAACTTCAACTTCGGTCTCTCCAATAGATTTTATATTATCCTTCATCTCTATCTTTCGTCTGTCTATCTCTATATCATATTGATCCATCAAAGCCTTCGATATATCGCTAGATGTGATGGAGCCAAATAGGCGACCACCTTCCCCAGCCTTACCCTTCAATTCTACATTCAATGTTTCTATTCTTTTCTTAAGTTTAATAGCCTCTTCAAACTCTTTTCTCTGCCTAGCTTCTTCAAGCTTCCTTTTCTCCTTCCACCTCTTCTTATTCTCAGGGGTTGCTTCTATGGCTAATTCCCTTGGGAATAAAAAGTTTCTTGCGTAGCCGGTCTTCGCATTAACCAAATCTCCTTTCTTCCCTAATCCCTTTACATCTTCTAATAAAATCACCTTCATTCTTCCTCACCTTCCTTTAAGTATTCTTCTATAGAATCGATAAGTGTTTTCTCTGCTTCCTCCATGGAGATGCCTTCCAATTGTGCTCCAGCGCTAGTCAAATGGCCTCCCCCACCAAACTTTTCCAATATTAATTGGGCGCTTATATCCCCTAAAGATCTCCCACTTATATGAACCTTATCCTTCATCTTGGCTAGTACAAAAGAAGCTTCTATACCGTTTATATTCAATAGGTCATTGGCTGCTTGGGCTGCAATCAATACGGAATCCTCCATCTCCCTATTCAATCTCCCTATAGCAATTCTATTAAATACTATTTCAGAACCTCTAATTACTTCTGCTTTGTTTAGAAATGTGTTGAAGTCATCCTTGAATAGCTGTTTTACTCTTGTAGTATCTGCCCCTGCTCTCTTCAATATGGACGCAGCTTCAAAAGTCCGCACTCCTGTCTGGTATGTGAAGTTTTTTGTATCCACCGTTATCCCTGCTAGCAATGCATCCGCTTCAAATTTGCTCATTTCCATATCATCTAGCATATAATATAGTATCTCGGTAACCAGTTCACAGGTTGAAGAAGCATAGGGTTCTAAATAAGTTAGTACGGGGTCTTTTATAAATTCGGCTCCCCTTCTATGATGGTCTATTAATATTACCTTGTCCGTCAATTCGAATAACTCCGGCTTTTCCGTAAAGCTCGGTTTATGATTATCCACCGCCACCAATAGTGAAGATTTATCTACCATCTCCATCGCTTCATCCGGTGTGATTATGCGATTCAGGTATTCCGGTTCCTCTTCCTTAATCCTATTGTATATATGAAGTATGGATGGATTAGGGCCCGATAATACCAAATACCCCTCCCTATTCCTGCTTTTAACCGCCCTTATTATTCCTATCCCAGCGCCAAAGGAATCCATATCGGCATTTTTATGTCCTAGCACAAATACTCTGCTAGACTGATCTATAAGCTGCTTCAATGCATGGGATATAACCCTAGATCTAACCTTGTTTCTCTTTTCTACCGCTTTTGTCTTACCTCCATAGAAGCTTAGGTTATCATTTTGCTTAACCACCGCCTGATCCCCACCCCTACCCAGCGCAATATCCATAGCTGCTTTTGCATACTCATAGGTTTTGTTGGGAGTTTGCCCATTCTGCCCTATTCCCATGCTTAGCGTTATGGATATGGTATTACCTTTATCAATCTCTCTAATCTCATCCAATATATCAAACTTCTTCTTTTTTATCTCCTCTAGATCTTTCTCCTCAAATACCAATAAATATCTGTCATTTTCATACTTTCTCACAAATCCATTGTTATTTGCAGCATACGAGCTTATGATCTTATCTATTTCGGCCAATACCAAAGGTCTAGAAACTTCTGGGGTTGCATTTTTAACCTCATCATAGTTATCCACATAGGCTAAGCATACCACTAATTGCTCATCATCATATTTTTCCCTTAACAGCTCCTCTGCTGTCCTATCTACCCAATATAGCATTAATATATTGCCTTTTTCACTGATAGTCCTTTTAATATCTACTACATTATAATATACATCGTAACATCTATCCTTGTACTGTATATTTAGGGGGGGCTTTTTCTGATCCTTAAGTATTTTATCTATATTCAGCCCGGGTATTAACTCCTCTATCTCCATATTCAATATGTCCTCTTCATCTATCATTTCCAAAAACCTAGTATTATACCAGTTTATGGTCCCATCCATTTCCAACATCACCAGGGGAAAGGGCATATTGAATACGGCATGCTTAGTAACCGAATCAAATTCCTCCACCAAACCTTCTATATATTTGGTCCATTTCTTCTCCTTATCATTTATTGTACGTATATAGTGATATATCAGATAAGCCAACGCTATAGCCCATATCAAAGCCAATATCGGTTGGTAGTAGGCTATTATAGCTATAAGGCATCCTATAACTATTAAATAAACCTTAGTATCTTTCCATTTAAATCTATTCTTATCTTCCATAATAATCCTCCTGTTAGGATCTACATAGACCTCCTAAGCTTTCTAAAATCTATTATAACATCTAAAAGGCCTAAAATTGATATAATCCAACCAAAGGGTAACAAAACCGCAAAAAATAATATAATAGCTATTCTTAGTATAACTGGTAACCCCTTTTCTACAAATTTATGGTCTACTACAGACAAACCTTGAACAAAGAATATAAAGGATACAAGCACTGTAATATTTAACAATATGGTTTCGTAATAGAATAGCTTTAAACCCTTTAATATGAAAGTCCCAATAAACATAATTCCCGTTCCTAATAATATATTGCTAGGTAATTGAAATTTTGAAAATTTAGGAATTGATACAATTCCATACCCAAATTTCCTAAGTATCAGCACCGAAATTAGATAATTTAAATAGGCCATGGCCAAGGAAGATATTATCATTATAGATGGCATGATCAATATGGTATATCTTACGATGCTTTCCAAACCATCACCTATTTTTAACATCTCATAGGAAGATAGGTCCATGTTTCTCAATGCATTCATCTGACTATCCAGGAGTTGAGCAAATCGATCCTCCAACTGATTAATAAGATTTACACCAGTCATACCTCTCATTATAATTATTATAAGCAAAAATGAAATGAATAGAAATAGAGTGGAAATCGATATTATTTCAAGGGATTTCCTTCTCCTCTCTATAGTATAGCTCAATATGATGCTTAAAGGTGCAAAAGCTATCAATATGGATATGGCAAATACCATACCCACTATTAACCCAAGGATTAAAGTAGATGTCAATAAAGCTAGTATGTTATAATTTATCCCTTGCTTTACTCCCAATACTACAAAAAAAACGGGATATAAAAACATAAGTTCCGGTGCGTAATAGACTGCTATAAGCATAAAGAGTACCGATATTCCTATTACAAATATGGTTTCTAAAAATACATTTCCTTTTCCCTCATCCTTCCTCAAGTTCTTTCACTCCTATCTAATTAGACATTAAAAATTCCAATAGTTCACTTAAATCTCCGTGCCACTGTTCTATTTTATGTTCTTCTATTAAGTTTAACCTAATCTTATCTAATAAATTGGAACCTACGTCCTTATAATCTAATCCTAATCTCTTACTCAATAGAAAAGATGAGAGTATTATGTTAGCAATTAAGTCCTCTATATCCTCCTTCATATCATACTCGCCATCAGCCAATAGCCCATATAGGGCTGCCACAGAGGACAGTACTTCACTTTTCAACCATTCTATGGTCTTTAAATTTCTCATTATATCCAAATCCCTTTTTTCCCTCATTCATATAGCCTCCACCAAAATTTATAATTAAAAATGGTCTTATTAAGATAATACAGAGTAAGATATTGTATGTCAAACAAAAAAGAGAGGATGCTCCTCTCTTAATCTGCACTATATGGTAGCAATGCTATTTGCCTTGAACGCTTTATCGCTCTCGTTAACTCTCTTTGATGT
>DUNJ01000048.1 GCA_012839395.1 Tepidimicrobium sp. | reverse complement strand
ATAAGATGTTTTTCCTCCACATTACCCAACCTCGCCACAAACTTTCCATTGGATATTATTCCATACATACCTGCCACAACGTTTTTATTCCTTTGAGATAGAATATATATGGGAAGCTGTAGGCTTATACCTGCCCTCATATCATCTATTTTCCTGTCTCCATAGGTGCTGCTCTTATAATCTATTAAAATATATTTATCCTCATCTATATACTTATCTATTCTATCTATTGTTCCTGTAAATGGAACTTTAAAATCCCCTAGTTCTATTTCAAAGGTCCTATCCCTACCAAATTCTACCTCAAATTCTACCGGGATTACCTTGTTTTTTAATCCAGATAATCTCTCTAGGTCAGATTTTACAAAATTGAATATTATATCTGCATTATTTTCAATTCTTATCCGCCATAATCTACTCCCATCTCCCAGGCCTCTATCTTGCATAGCCTGTTCCAGCCTATCCACTATATAATTATAAGTCTCTTCTATTTCAAATTCTTTTTTATCTAGCACATGATTCCTTATCTGGTCCATATATTTAAAATAGTATTGCTTCAGTATATCGTGGAAGATTATCCCCCTATCGAGGGGCGTAAAATCCAACGGTGCTCTTTCCATCTCCTTTACATCTAATATATTATTTAATAGGAAGTAATAAGGGCATATCCCATAGGACTCCAAATAGCTTATGGAATATATCTTATCTTTATGGATATCGGCTATATCCCTTCTAATATGCTCATCTCCAATATTGCCATTATATTTATTGAACTCATCTTTTTCCCTTTCCACTTCGCATAATATATTATTATTTACCCTATTAAATATATCCTTTTCCATTGTCAATTGCCCTACATCATCTTTAAATAGATAATCCATATTCACATCTACGATATTGAGTTTTTTCCCCAACGATTTTCCTTCCAGTACCTTTAATACCTCATCTAAAAATATAGATGGAATATCTTTCTCATCCCCAGTGGCGTTCTCCGAATAGCTTAAATATAGTTTATTGGCACAAGCTGAAATAATGATAGCAAATATTAGAGATTCCTTATCCAACTTCTCATAATAGTTCTTAACATTCAAACCTATGCCTTTCAACTCTTTATGATTTCCTTCCCTAAAGAAGAAGTTTTCATCCTGCAAGTTTGGATATTTACCCTGAGATAGCCCAGCTACAAATAAGATCTCAAATTTGTGGCCCCTAGCCGTTACTGGCGTCAATATACTTACCCCGTTATCATTTCTTGGGGTCTCAGTTACCGTTTGGTTTTCCAAATAACCCTCCAATAAGTCTATAAACTCCCCTAATCCAATTTTAGCCTTAAATATATCCTTAAACCTGCTAAGCTTCTCCAGCAACTCTATCAACTTATCCAATGCTACAAAATCCCTATGAAGTAAATCGTAATCTTGAACATGCTCATACTTCTTCAATATGGATTCACTTAAATCATACTTCTCTATTATTTGCATTAAAAAGTCTGTATAATCCTTGATATTAGCTTTTTGAGGAAGGATTTGGATTTCACCTTCTAATATTCC
This sequence comes from Tepidimicrobium sp., assembly GCA_012839395.1. Lineage (GTDB taxonomy): Bacteria > Bacillota > Clostridia > Tissierellales > Tepidimicrobiaceae > DUNJ01. The sequence goes on along the minus strand of DUNJ01000048.1, from coordinate 13,047 downwards.
TATAATATCCTCAATTGCCTTTATGTTGTTAAGGTTTTCCAACTTCCCGCTATCCTTCAATTTGGATATGGAATCGAAATCCAGCTTTCTCAATGTATATTCTACTAGGTCCCCATCCTTCCCATTACATATCCTAAAATAACTACATTTAATCCTATTTATAACGCTAGATTTACTCATCCTGTTCTGCTTCAATTTCAATATATACAATAGCTCTCTTATAAAGGGCACATCTATAAGCCTTATATCTTTATCTAAGGAACAAGGTATTCCCTCCTTTTTAAATACCTCAAACATGATATCCTTATATTCATCAGGATTAGCCAAAACTATGGCCATGTCTTTAATATCTATCCCCTTAGCGTAATGTTGTTTGATTTTTTCTCCTATCTTTTTTAACTCTAAATAACTATTAGGTGCTTTTATTATGCTTATATTGGAGTTTGGGGCTAATTTATCGGCATTATGACTAAATATGGTGTTAGCCATCCGCTCAAAGTAGGTATATTCTCTTTCTTCAATGGAAACTACCTTAAAACCTAAATCCTTCAATTCCTCAATCGTGGCTACCAATGTTTCTAAATTCTTCTTCCTATTAAAGGGCATATTTATATAGATTGGAACGCCAATATCCACCATCTCTTTCAATAGGCCCATCTCTTGAGGTCTGAAATCGAAGAACTGATCTATTATTATTAGATCTAAATCTTCAAAATAGCTATTATCCTCCCGTAAAAGGGAAATGGCTTCTAAAAAACTGCCCTCCCTATCCATAAGCCCGTTTTTATCCAATTGCTTTTTATATTCCTCGTATATGATTCCAATCTCCTTGTAGAATGGTATATCTGGACTTCGTAGCATGTAGTTACCTGGAGTAATCAAGGATCTTTTTAATTCCCCAATTATATCGATCAACACCTTAATAAAACCTTTTTTCGAAGAGATAGCCCTATAATATTTCAACCTATCTTCGCTTTTCAATCTATCCAATATTTTGGATATCAATACCCCTTTTAGCTCTTTATCTATATATGTATAGGTATCCTTCAATAACCCGTCCACTATATTGTCAAAAGTAAATAGGTTGATATGAAAGGTGTTTTTAACCTCTTGAATCAATCTACGCCTATATCTATGCAATAGCTCTCCATTGGGCAATATATAGTAGAGCCTGTCCCCTTTGTTTTCTCTTGCATAGTTTAAAGCCTTTTTGAATAGTTGCTCGCCTTTATCATTATTGAAAGGGCCTAAATAGATTATCTTTTCCCCCATAATTTTAGCCTCCTAATATCGGTAAAATAAAAACCTATTGCGTCTTTTATTCAAATATATTGAGATTCAACTCCTTAGATAATTCCTCCATTATCTTACACCCCACAATGGAATTTCCATATCGATCCAAGGCTGGTCCATATACGCCTATTCCAAACCTATTGGGCACTACCCCTAATATTCCCCCAGATACACCAGACTTGGAAGGCACTCCCACTTTAACTGCATATTCCCCACTGAAGCCATACATGCCACAGAGGCTCATTATTGTAACTGCAAGAGTTGCCATATGCTCACCACGTTCAATATTATAAGATTTACATTTATTTGCAAAGAATAGCCCAATCCTAGCCAGGTCCACACAATCCACCTCTATGGAACATTGCCTAAAGTAGGCATCTAACACCTCTTCTACATTTCCATCCAACAAGTTCATATCCCTTAATAGATAGGCTATTGCCCTGTTTCTATCTGCAGTTTTTTTCTCCGAGCGATAGGTTTCCTCCTCATAATCGATATTAAAATTAGAGGTTATATCCCTTATAAGCTCCAATATCCTATCAGATTTTTCTCTACCCTTCCCCTTAATCAAAGAAGTTGTGATTATAGCCCCAGAATTTAACATAGGGTTGGATGGAATCCATTTATCCGGTAGATCCATCCTATATAGGGAATTGAACGCCTCAGTTGTAGGCTTCATCCCTACCTTGCTAAATACCTCCTCTTCACCCCTATCTAGTAACGCCAAGATAAGGGCCATAACCTTGGATATACTTTGCAATGTGAATTTGTTTCTATAATTTCCGCTCCCATAAATATTTCCATCCATATCCATAATGCAGATTCCAATATCGTTAGGAGAAGCCTTACCCAATACCGGGATATAGCTAGCAACCTTTCCATGTCTGGCCATATGTTTATTTTTTTCAATCAATCGTTTCAAAAGCTTTTCCATATACAAGCCCCCATATCAATGGACATCTATATCTGCACCGCCAATAAATTCCCTCAATATTGAGTTTGGGGGAATTATGTCCTCATCTTCTATATCCCTAAAATAGCTTAAAAATTTTAGTAGCATCCTAGCCTCTGAATAATATATACTGGAACTGTCAATTTGCTTTAGCAAAGGTATTACATGCTTTTTCAATACGGCCAATTCATATACCAATGCGGAATCAAACATTATATCCGCTTCCTCCTGGTAAGGAAATATATTTACCTCTTCTCCCTCCCTTACCCTGCTCCATAATTCAAAGGTTCTAAATATATCATTTCCCCTATATCTATAGTCCCTAACTGTTCTCCTTATAAGCCTTGTATCCGTGGTAGATATCCTATTATGGGCATCTATATTTAATTGGGTTAGGGCAGATATATATATTTTAAATTTGTTTTTCTCAGGAATATATGCTGCTAATCTAGGATTTAGCGCATGTATCCCTTCTACAATTATGGGATGATCTTGATCTACCCTAATTTTCACCCCAGATTTCTCTCTTATTCCTTTTATAAAGTTATACTTGGGTAATTCGATCTCCTCGCCCTCCAATAATTTTACTAGATCGCTATTAAACTGTTCTAGATCGATGGCTTCCAAGGATTCAAAATCATATTCTCCATCCTCATTTACTGGGGAATCCTCTCTATTTACAAAATAATCATCTATGGAGATCCCTATTGGCCTTTTGCCGTTTACCTTTAAATGGATTGCCAATCTCTCTGCAAAGGTGGTCTTACCTGAGGAAGATGGTCCGGCTATCAGTATCATATTGATATCATCATCCTCACATATCATATCAGCTATTTGGGCTATCTTCTTTTCATGTAGCGCTTCGGATATTCGTATAACCTCCCCTATCTCTCCATTGAGTATTTTTTCATTTAAGGATCCTACATAGGCTAGATCCAATATATTGGCCCATTCTTTTGCATCCCTAAATACCTTTGCCAGCTTTTTCTGCTCCTTAAATTCAGGCAATTTGTTGTTGCTATCCGTTGCAGGAAATAGTATTATTGCTCCTGGATAGTAATACTTTAAGTCGAATACATCTACATATCCAGTGCTTGGGGCTAAATAGCCATGAAACCTATCTAAATAATCATCCATCCTATATATTTGAACACTTTCGTCTTCCAATGTATTATAAAGCCTGATCTTATCCTCGTGCCCAAATTCTTCAAATAATGATAGGGCTACCTCTTTTGAAACCTCTTCCCGGATGATTGGGATATCCCTATCTACAATCTCCCTCATCTTCCTTTTTATATTTTTTATGTCCCCAAAGCTTATAGAATGTCCCTCTTCAAGTTCTGCATATAGACCTCGACCTAGAAAATGTTCTATCTTAGCTGTAGATTCTGGAAATATCTCCTTACATGCCATTATAAACACCGCCGATATGGTCCTTGTATATATCTTAAATCCGTCTTCCTCTTCATTGCTTAAAAATTTTACGTACATCCCCTCCTGAACCTCATTACGCAGATGATGTACCTCGTTGTTAATCCTCGCCCCCAAATACTTCTTATAATCCTTTCCAAATACCTGCCTTGATAAATCCACTAGTAGGGAACCTTCCCCAATATCTACTCCTCCAATGCCTTCTACATATACCTTAATTTGCTTACCCATATTCAAAACCCCCTCTTGTTCACTAAATTTAATTGAAGAAATCCTTCTCGATTTTTATAAGTTTTTTATCAGCCAATCCAACAAATTCCCGTCCATTTAAGTAATCCAAAGGCCTTTCTAATCCTGAGAATACCACTCTATAACCATGAAGGATTTGACTATTTAGTCCATATCTATCCTTAAAATATTTATTTGTATTCCCATCTCCATATTTTGTATCCCCGATTATTGGATGTCCAATAGAGGCAAGATGAGCCCTTATCTGGTGAGTTCTTCCAGTAATAAGTTCTACTTCCAAAAAGGAATATCCTTGAGATATATTCAATATATTGATGCAGGTGATAATTTTCTGTGATCCCTCCACCTCCTCATCCAATATTTCTACCCTATTTGCTTCTTCATCCTTAATTAGATATCCTTCAATTACTCTACCTTCTTCCACTTCACCCTTTACTATAGTCCTGTAGTACCTCCCAATTCTTCCCTTCCTCATAGCATGGTTTATGATTCTCAATGATTGGTAATTTTTTCCGCCTATTATTATGCCACTGGTATTTCTATCTAGGCGATTACAAATAGATGGGATGAATGTATGCTCATCCTTGGGATCATAATCCCCCTTTTCATATAGATAATAGATCATGCTATCTACAATATTGTCCCCATCTCCTCTATCTGCAGGGTGGGATAGTATCCCTGCTGGCTTGTTTAACAATATTATATTATCATCTTCATATATTATATTGGGAGTCAGATTACTTTTAACCACTTCTGCATCTCCTCTAAACTTTTCAATAGTGGAATCGGCTAGATATAGTTGAATGGTATCTCCCTCAAATATGAGCGTATCTGGCTTTGCCCTCTTGCCATTCAATTTTATATTCTTTTTTCTAATCATCTTATATATAAAACCTCTAGGTGCCTTGGATAAATACTTTCTTAAAAATCTATCCAATCTCTGACCTGCTTCATTTTCCCATATATTGATCTCCCTCAAAACATCTCACCTTTTCCTTATTCTTATGTTATAATTATATTATATACCAACAATATATCCAAACCCGTCCAAATAAAAAACCTTAGAAGAGGTGAATTTAAATGAAGGATCTTTTAGAAAAAGCAAAGGATATACTATACGATGGCATAGATTATATAATAATAGCAGCTATAATAATCGGAGTAGTTCTTATCATAAACTGGAGATTAGACGGGCTATTTTCTGAAAATAGTATGAAAACCGCCCCCGGGGTTCCAAGAACCATAGTAGAGGATAAGTCCAAAGGTGATAATTCGACAACCGCTAAAAATAGCGAAAATAAATCATCTCAAGATAACACATCCTCAAACTCTGGAGAAGGGGTGGAATCCAGTGCGCTAGTAGAATTATATATTCCTGCCGGTTCTACATCTTCAAGCATTGGAGATGCATTGATAATTAAAGGCTTAATCGAGGATAAAAGCATATTTTTACAAAAACTTAAGGAATCCAACCTAGAAACCAAGTTAAGGCATGGTATGTATAGAATACCGGTAAATAGTTCTATAGATGAGATATTGGCCATACTTACTAGCTAGGTTAATGGTATAAAAAAACAGTAGAAATTCTACTGTTTTTTAATACCTTTCATTTATATATTCATCAATTAGGGAGGTCCTCATACCTTCTACAAAAATCCCTTTCTCCTTCAATATCTGTAATAGCCAAAGACTTTTGGAATGAAATATGGCCTCTTCATAATCTAATAATACTATTTCATATAGCTTATCTTGTAAATATTTGGACTCCACCTGTATAAAATAGGCTTCCATATTGGCAAAATTTAGATATTTCAATAGCTCCAAGGTAGCCCTATCCTTATCTTCATAGTATTGGGTGCCCTTATTCTTATAATAGGTATAATATTTTTTATGTTCCTCAGACCTTCTAGCATCCTTTGCCAACATATTATAATATTTTGCCAATGCATTGTAATATTGATAGTTGTACATCCCTTTTTCATAGCTATCTATTCTTGAAAAGGGTTTTACGTTCATATTCTGTACTATATCAAAATTATATTCCAAAAATTCTCGTTTGGAAATATCTCCATTTGCATATTGAATGATTAGGGAGCTCCTATTATCAAAAAAGTTTTGAAACATATCTTCTCTTTCCTGAAAAACCAATTATAACACCTTTCTAAATATCAATTTACATAGATTATACCATAGTTTCTAGCTTTTTTCCTTTAGTAATTCAATTTCCCTCTCCGTCAACTCCCTATATTGTCCTAATCCCAAGGATTCATCCAGGCGAAGACTACCCATGGATATTCTTTTTAAATACTTAACCTCCATGCCTATAACCTTAAACATCCTCTTAACCTGATGAAATTTTCCCTCCCTTATAGTCAACTCTACCTTTGAAAATGCACCGGATCGAAGTATCTTTAGGTGTGAAGGCAGTGTCCTATATCCATCATCCAATGAGATACCATCTAAAAATAAATTCTTATGGTGCTCTTCAATAAACCCATCTACTTCCACATAATAGGTCTTATCCACCTCTTTTTTAGGGGATAGTAACTCATGGGCAAGCTTTCCATCGTTAGTCAAAAGTAATAAGCCTTCCGTATCCTTATCCAATCTACCAACGGGAAAAGGCTTAAATATTAAATATTCCTTATCTATTAAATCTAATACCGTCCTATTGGTGGGATCATCAGTGGACGATACCACACCCTTTGGCTTATTCAGCATCAGATATATATGCTCCCTATAATGGACTTTTATATTGTCCAAAACAACCTCATCCTTGTGGGGATCTATCTTGATACTATTATTAGTTACAATCTTACCATTTACCAATACCCTTCCTTCTCTGATAATCTGCTTTATACCCTTTCTACTCCCATAACCCATATTGGATAAAACCTTATCCAGCCTTTCTTTTTTTTTCATAAAATTCTCCTTTAAACCATCTACTTTAACCGCCGTACATTTCCAGTATAAATAATCAAAAAAAACATAAAATAATTTTGGGCACCATTAGAAATACGAAAGGAGACCTATTATGCACGTAGATAAAAAAAACGAAGCTTTAGATGGCGTAAAATGTGTAGTCAACACCTGTCATTACCATGTCCCAGGGGATCAATGTAGTGCAGCTAAAATTGAAATTCAACCAAGAAATGCTTCTTCAACTGAAGAAACCGACTGTGCTACCTTTAGGCCCAATGATCAACAATCTATGAAATAGGCTTTAGGTAGAAACAGAATAGGAAATCCTATTCTGTTTCTACCTCTATGCAGTCTTCCCTTAATTCTTCCGGCAATTGTTTCAACTTAAAATCAGCTCCAACATAGAATTCTACATCAAATTTTTCTCCTATCCTATTCAACTTTTTGAATAATTCCTGCAAGTCATCCACGTTCAATTCCATAATCTTATATATACCATCTATGTATATCTTTTCAACATCATAATCCATACCTATTATTCCACATAAGAAACCATAGAAGGACTCAATGTCAAATATGTTGAATTCCACGGCATTAATAAGCCTTATAGAATAGTCCAAGTTGAATATATGATCGTCATCTACATCCACAAATACTATATTTCCATTGCCTCTATGCAACTCCTCATTTGCTTTATTCACCAACCATTTGGTCTTCCCACTACCTTGTAAGCCCAATATATATTTGACCATGAAAAATACACCCCCGCCTTTTATTTGCCTATATATTAGTATTCTACATATTTCTACTTTTCCCTTTATTTTTATATACTTTTATACCTACATACCCAGTACCTTTTTCAATTCAAAAGCTACTCCAGATTCATTATTATCCTTCTCAGTAATTATATCTGCTACCTGTTTAGCCCCCTCGGTAGCATTTTTCATGGCAATACCACAGCCAACATTTTGTATCATCTGTATATCATTATTGTCGTCCCCTATAGCTATAATCTCAGATCGATCTATTCCCTTCATTTTAGCATATTCCAATAAGCTTAGCCATTTACAACCCATAGGATTCATCACCTCTAGTAAGGCCTCAGACATCTGAATATTTTCCATCACATGGGAGCTGTATTTTTGGGGGTATTTTTTCGTTAGCTCCAAATGAAAATGTTCCATATCCTCCTTAGCGCCCGCATATACCACTACCAATACATTGCCATCCTCTAATTCTAGATAACTATTTACTTCTCTATACCTCTTCTCAGCCCATCTTAAATAATTATGGTAGTTCTCGTGATCCTTATTCATCTCTATTATTATATCGTAACCCTCGTCATAGTTGTCCACATGTACAATTGGATGAAGGTCCTTTTTCTTCCCTTCCCTTATGAGCAGTTTGAAGTCATCTAGATCCAAATACTTCGTTATAATCGTCTTATCAGTGGTCGTTTCCCTTACTACATTTCCATTGTTGGCTAATATCACCAAGGGCCTATCAATCTTTTTAGTCAATCGTTTAGCAGACCAATATCTTCTACCTGTAGCTATTACAATTTCGTATCCCTTATCTGCAAGCTCGCCCATAAATTCTAAATTCTCCTCAGAAATCCATTTCTCGTCATTTAATAAAGTGCCATCCAAGTCCACGGCTACCATTTTATACATATTATCACCCCTATGCGTCGTTATATTGAGTTTGTCCAATGGGAAACGATCATCTATTTAAATAAAATACTCCAACTGAATAGTTGAAGTATTTTATGCTCAATCTTTATCGTTCATCTAGCAATTGAAAATCTTCTTCCGTAAACAGTTCTTCAAAGGCTTCTGAAACGATGTTAAACTCCTCGTCATCCTCAATGTTGATCAATTGGAATTGTTCGTCGTGTTCCTCATACCCATACAATAGTACCTGTTTTTCATCTACTGGGACCAATGCTATGTATTCATCTTCATCTACCTCAAAAAAGCCCAATACATGGCATTCCAACTCCGTATCATCTTCCAGTGTAAGATGGATAGTACTTATATCTTCATCACAACTACAGTTCCTATTTCTCTCTTCGGTCATCTTTATCCTCCCATTCATATTTATTATATTATTATAATCCAATAATACCTATTACTATCCATCATATATGAAGAATTGTTCCATTTTCCTGCCCAAATATATCTATATATTTTATATATATATTATTACCCTTTAAACCTTTATTGAAAATATTTATTTGGGAATCGATAACTATTTTATTAGCTCTTCTATAATCCTGCCAGCCTATTATCGGGATACCTCCATCATAGTTAGCATCTATTCCTATAAAGTCTATCAGGGCCAATGAATCATTTTTGCCAATCTTCTCAATTGTATTCCTACTCTTACCCCTTATATCTATATTATTTATATTTAAATGGTAGTCGCCCAATTCTATCCTTAAGCCTTCTTGCCCCTTGTTATCAACTACCTTTTCAACATTATCTATCGATAGCCTGCCCGCTTTATCTGACTCTTCCTTATAGCTCATTATACTAAAGGGCAAGGATTTGTTTTCTACCAATCTCTTAATTGTAGTTACCTTAGACAATGCCCCCTTATCTGCCATTATCCACCTTCTATTGAGTTTCTCAGCAACTATTCCAGTAGTACCGCTTCCAGCGAAGAAATCCGCCACTATGGAGTCTTCATTAGAAGAAGACAATATTATCCTCTCTAACAGCTTTTCAGGCTTTTGGGTATCGTAATCTACCCGTTCCTTAGATGTTCTGCCCACCATATCTATTGGCCAAACATCCCTTGCATTGACCAGTGTATACCATCCGAACTCATCCTTATATTCTTCGACCCCCTTAAATCTATAGGGTTTAAAGTCCCTATTGTAGGATTTCTCTTTTTGAGGATTGAATATGTAGTTTTTAGTTTTGCTATATAGTAATATGTTATCATGCTTCCTAGAAAAATATCTTCTACTTGCCCCGCCAGATTTATAAGACCATATTATTTCATTTAAAAAGTTATCCCTGCCAAATATTTGATCCATCAAAATCTTTACATAATGAACAGTCCTATAATCCAAATGGACATATATGCTGCCTTTATCGCTCAATAGCTCCCTCATCAAATAAAGCCTCGTATATAACATTTTCAAATAATCTATCAATCCATCTTCCCATCTATCATCGTAGGCAAAATATTCTACAACCCTTTCAGTATCCTTATATCTAACCTTACTCCTCCCCTTGTAACTGGTCTTAGTTAAAAAAGGGGGATCTATGTATATCAAATCAATCCTACCCCTATAACCCTCATGTAGTAGATTTTCGATAGTTACCAGATTATCCGCGTTATAAAATCTATTAATCCTCTCTCCAATACTTATCTTATCCCCATTCAAGCCCATGGGCTGAATAATCTCCCTCTCCCTCATAGGCATATTCAAATGTCTATTCTTTATGGATTCAGCTTTTTTAGTTCCATTTTCAATTATTCGAGGTAATTCATCTACTATATAATTTGCTACCATAGTTCCCTCCTTTCAAGCTTATAAACATATTATACAACATTTAATCATATATATGAAATTATCGGTTGACTTTTTTATTTTTATAGAATAATATATTAGAAAATAATATAAATTCAATGAGTAGAAGTAGTAATTAATTAGGTGCAGTTCCAGCGAGTCGGGCTATGGTGGAAGCCGATAACTGGCCTATTAATGAATGGGTCTACGAGATGCTTAATGAAATGGAACTTCCAAAGTAGTTAACGCCGGGGATTTCCCGTTATAGAAATAGGATATCAAACCAATCGGTTTCGTATCCCAAAAAGAGGGATTGCCCATCTACTGGGTGATCCAATTAAGGTGGCACCGCGAATGCATGTCTTTCGTCCTTTTATAGGATTGGAAGACTTTTTTTATTGATATTTTTAAAAGAACTATTAGAAGGTGGTGAATAAAATGTTGTGAACAGAAGAAAGTGATTGGAAATATAGAATAATAAATATTGAAAAGGAGAATTTTATCATGAATTTAAGAAATAATATTCTTACAGCATTATTATTGGCCACCGGTCTAATACTACACCAGGTTACACCAGGGATATTGGGAGGGATGAAATTTGATTTCCTCCTATCCTTCGTGTTTATATCCCTGATAATAAATCCCGCCTTTGGAAATGTTCTTTTGACAGGATTATTAGGCGGTTTACTCGCTGCAATGACAACATCATTTCCCGGGGGACAAATACCAAATATAATCGATAAATTGGTAGCATGTTTAGTTCTATTTCCTATTATAAGGCTTATTCCTCAGGAACGATTCAATTCCATCATCACATTTATAATAGGTGGGTTGGGAACCCTGATAAGCGGGACAGCTTTTCTAGCATCTGCTCTCTTTATAACAGGACTTCCTGCGCCAATGTCAAGTATGATGGTTACGGTGGTCATTCCTACCGCTATAGCCAATGCAGTAGGTACGGCGTTACTGTATACCGTAGTAAAACGGGCTATAAAAGTGTCAGGATTTGGCATCGATTAAAATCTCTAACTTTTATGGGTGGCCTACAGCCACCCATATTTTAAATTACTATAGCTTATCCCAATCTATGTGCTTATTTAATATATCAATAAATTCTGTTAGATATTTCCTTTCAAGATCTGAAAAACGTCCTTTTTTTGGACTATCTAAATCCAAAACCCCATATACCTTTCCATCCCTTATTATGGGAATTACCAACTCGGAATTGGAGGCTGGGTCACAGGCAATATGACCTGGGAATAGATGTACATCGGATACTAGTTGGATCTCCTTGGTTTTTACCGCCGTTCCACAAACCCCTTTGCCTACCTTGATTCTATTGCAAGCGGGCAGTCCCTGGAAAGGCCCCAGTACCAATTCACCGCCTCTCAATATATAGAACCCTACCCAGTTTAATCCCTCTATACATGCATCGATTATTGCCGCAGCATTGGATATATTGGCCAAGTTATCCTTTTCAGAACTCAACTGAGATTTCAATAGAAAGTTCATATATTTCAATCTCTCTTCCTGGTTCATATCCAATATTGGTTCCATTTTAAACATAGTTAGCCTCCTCTATAATGAACTTAAAAGTTCCCTCTGTTTTCTATTCCAGCCAAATAGGCCTCCAGTATGAATGAATAATATATTACTATGTTTATCAAAGCTACCCTTCTTAATTTCTTCTACCATTCCATACATGGCTTTCCCAGTATATACTGGATCCAAAATCAATCCCTCTAATTTTGCCAAACGGTGAATAAATTCTATTTCTTTTGATTGGCTCAGTGCATATCCTAACCCCACATAACCATCGATTATATCTATATCATCTTTTGCTACGGATATATGTTTTCCAGTATATTTTGATATCTCCCCTAGTAACTTTAGTGCTGTTTCTTGAAAATATTCTCTACTAGCTGTTATATTGAATCCATAGATTGTTGCAGAATTTTTATTGACCTTGTTCCCATAATATAGGCCAGCATATGTGCCACCAGAACCTACCGCAACGACTATGGCATCAAATTTGATCCCCATTTGCTTTTCCTGTTCTAATATCTCCTTCATAGCCTTATAATATCCTAAAGAACCCACCCCGTTGGAAGCTCCTTCCGGTATTATATAGCCTTTATGCCCTGTATCTTCCAGCTGAACTCTTATATCCTCCATTATGTCGGCCCTATTATGCTTGTACTCCTCTGGTGTAATAAGTTTTATATTAGCTCCTAGCATCCTATCTAAAAAATAATTTCCTTCTACATAGGCATCCTCGGCATCCCTTAGGACTAAAAAGGCCTCCATACCCAATTTTGCTGCTACGGCAGCAGTAGCCCTTGCATGATTGGATTGTATCCCCCCACAGGTAATTAAGCAATCACAACCATTGGAAATAGCTTCTCCCGCCGCAAACTCTAATTTCCTTATCTTATTTCCCGATATCTCGATTCCCGTATGATCATCCCTTTTAATGTAGATATCCTTTCCAAGTTTATGGCTCAACCTATCCAACTTTTCAATTTTGGTCGGCAGATTGGCAAACTTTATTGGATCTGGCATATTCATCTTTACTCCCCCCTAGTCGATTTTTATCTGTAGATTATATATTATCATAACATACCTTTGAATTTATTTGAAAACTTATACCATTTTAAAAAATTTCAAAAAAAGTGTT
>DUNJ01000047.1 GCA_012839395.1 Tepidimicrobium sp. | reverse complement strand
TAAAATATTTTCTCATTTGAGATTCTTGGATTCCATAGAATCTACGAACTTTTTGTTTTTCTCTCAATTGTAATCCATATTCAGTTAATTTCTTTCTGGATTGACCATGTTGACCAGGTGCATAATTTCTTTTTGCAACTGGACATTTATCTGTATAACATTTATCTCCTTTTAAATATAATTTTTGTCCTTCTCTACGACATAATCTACATACTGGACCTGTATATCTTGCCATGTCCTTGCACCTCCTATATAATTAAACTCTTCTGCGCTTTGGTGGCCTACATCCGTTATGTGGAATAGGAGTAACATCCTTAATAAGACTTACATCCAATCCCGTGGCCTGAAGCGATCTTATTGCTGCCTCTCTGCCTGAGCCCGGCCCTTTAACATATACCTCTACACTTTTCAATCCATGTTCCATAGCCTTTTTTGCTGCCTCCTCCGCAGCCTGTTGTGCTGCAAAAGGGGTGGATTTTCTCGACCCTCTAAAACCTAGTTGGCCGGCACTTGCCCATGACAATACGTTGCCCTGCATATCCGTTAAAGTTACCATTGTATTATTAAATGTAGATGAGATATGAGCTTGCCCTCTCTCCACATGCTTACGTTCTCTCCTTCTAACACGAGTGGTTCTAGCTTTTTTAGCTGCCAATTACATTCCCTCCTTTACCTATTTTTTACCTGCGACCCTTCTAGGACCCTTTTTGGTCCTTGCGTTAGTCTTAGTCCTTTGACCCCTGGCAGGCAAACCCCTTCTATGCCTTATCCCTCTATAGCAGTTGATCTCTCTCAACCTCTTCATATTTAAAGCGATATCCCTTCTTAGGTCACCTTCAACTTGATATTCGCTTACTATGTTCCTAATACTATTTATTTCAGCCTCTGTTAAATCCTTTACCCTTGTATCCGGATTTACCCCAGCCTTTTCCAATATTGTATTGGATCTGGATCGACCTATACCATAAATATAAGTTAGGCCAATTTCTATCCTTTTATCTCTGGGTAAGTCAATACCTGCAATCCTAGCCATTTTCCTCTACACCTCCAATTATATCCATATATATAGCACCTTATTCCAAATTTAGATCCCCTCTAGCCTTGTCTTTGCTTGTGTTTAGGGTTTTCACAGATTACCATTACTCTTCCCTTTCTCTTAATAACCTTACACTTTTCACATATCTTCTTCACAGATGGCCTTACCTTCATTTAGATCCCTCCTACGCTACTTATTTCGCCAGGTTATTCTGCCTCTGGTTAAATCGTAAGGTGATAATTCAACCGTTACCTTATCTCCGGTTAATATCCTTATATAATTCATCCTCAATTTGCCAGAAATATGAGCTAATATCTCATGGCCATTTTCCAGCTCAACTTTGAATATTGCATTTGGCAAAGAATCCACAACCGTACCTTCTACCTCAATAACATCTTTTTTAGACATTTAACTATCGAACCCCCTCTTTAACAGTTTTACAAGTTCTTATTGAAAGGTTCTAGCAATTGCCGTATATAGGCATTATTAATTTTTATGTTGTTATCCAACTTCTGTTTTAGCTCCGGCAATACCGTATTATATACAGTTAGATGTTTTACTTTTTTCTTCTTCGGTTTATCCAGCTTCCTCAAATCCCCATCTACTATTAAAACATAATTGTGATCAACTATACTCAACACCAAAAAGATATTGCCCTTATCCCTACCGGCTCTTGATTTAACCACCTGTCCAACCCTTATATCCTCAGTTGAATCCATAAATTCACCTCTTTACTAGTATATTAGCATATACTAATCGGTCTAAGGAAAGATTGCAATCTTTCTATCAACCTAACCTTGCAAGGATTGCGATATTTTTTCAAAGATTTCATCTATGGATTTGGATCCATCTACATTTAATATTAACCCTTTTCGGGTGTAATAATCAATTAAAGGTTCCGTTTGCTCATTATAAACCTTAATTCGTTGTTCAACAGTTTCTACCTTGTCATCTTCCCTTTGGAACAATTCACCATTGCAGGTGTCACATATGCCTTCTTCCTTAGGAGGACTGAACTCTACATGATAGGTAGCCCCGCAATCCCTGCAAACTCTTCTGCCCATAGCCCTTTGGAGTAGTATTTCCTTTTCTACATCTATATTAATTACCTTATCTAACCCCAAAGATATACGTTCCAATTCCTCATCCAATGCTTCCCCTTGACTTACCGTCCTCGGAAAACCATCTAGTAAAAAACCACCTTTACAGTCGGCCTCTGCAATCCTATCCCTTACAATAGATACTACTAAATCATCAGGAACCAATAAGCCCTTATCCATGTACTCCTTTGCCTTCTTACCTAGTTCCGTACCCCTCTTTATATTATCTCTAAATATATCACCCGTCGATATATGGGGTATATTATATTCTCTCACTATTACTGATGCTTGAGTGCCTTTGCCCGCACCAGGAGGCCCAAGTAATACCAATCTCATAATTATCACTCCTATGGATTCTTCCAAAAGTTATACTATTTTAAAAATCCTTTGTAATGCCTCATAAGCATCTGTGATTCTATTTGCTTTACAGTTTCCAACGCTACCCCAACTACTATTATTATAGCCGTTCCACCAAAATTAACATTTAGCCTAAATACGTGGGAAAGAATGATTGGCATAGAAGCTATTAACGCAAGGGAGATAGCACCTACAAATGTTATTCTCGATATTAATTTATTCAAATGATCCGAGGTTGGCCTACCAGGTCTTATGCCCGGAATAAATCCCCCATATTGTTGTAAGTTTCTAGAATATTCAACTGGATTAAACTGAATCGTTGTATAAAAGTACGTAAAAAATACTATTAAAAGCACGTTGAGGATCGAATAAACCCATATCCCCACACTCCCTTGAACAGTTAAATATTTAGTTATCCACTCCGAAGATTCCCCTTTAATAAAGTAAGCTATTGTTTGGGGGAATGCCAGCAACGAGGTAGAAAATATTACGGGAATAACCCCCGCCATAGATACTTTCAGCGGTATATGAGTACTTTGCCCACCATACATTTTCCTGCCTACAACCCTCTTAGCATACTGAACTGGTACCCTTCTTTCGCCTTCCTGTAAAGCCACTACAACTGCAATTATTACGAAGGCAACAACCAAAAATACTAGCATTTTGATTATACTAAGCTCCCCCACCCTTATTAGGTTTATTGAATTTATAATATCCGAGGGGATCCTAGATATAATCCCAACAAATATAATAAGAGAAATACCATTGCCGATTCCCTTATCTGAAATAAGGTCGCCAATCCAAATCAAAAATGCCGTGCCGGCTACCAACGATATTACGATTATGGTGTTTTGTAAGAGCCCCCTCGCTATAACCGCTTGCTGGAAAAATCCCCGGGTCATAGCTATGGCCTGTATTCCTGCCAATATCAATGCTCCATACTTAGTCCATTGAGCCATCTTCTTCCGGCCCTCTTCTCCTTCCTTTGCTATCTCTTCTAACCTTGGAATAGCTACCGTAAGAAGCTGTATAATTATGGAGGCTGTAATATATGGATATATATTCAAAGCAAATATGGTAAAATTACTAAAGGTTCCCCCGGC
>DUNJ01000046.1 GCA_012839395.1 Tepidimicrobium sp. | reverse complement strand
TACTGCGGGTATTCCTATTCTATTTTTTGTTAAGACTAGCCTTGTAGACCAGGTTTTTAGGCATATTTCTTATTTTACAAGGCTAGTCTTAACAAAAAATAGAATAGGAATACCCGCAGTATTCGGGTATCCCTATATTATGCTTTTAATTCTTGACGACATGTAGGACAAATATTTTTTCCTTTAAAGGTTTCTACACCCTTGGCCTGTCCACAGAATATACATGCAGGGGCATACTTTTTAAGTATTATATTTTCACCCTCTACAAATATCTCCAAGGCATCCCTAATCTCTATATTTAGGTTTCTTCGTAATTCTATTGGTATAACTATTCTACCTAATTCATCAACCTTTCGAACAATTCCTGTTGATTTCACGATAACTCCTCCTATATATTATATTGTAATATTGTATTGTTACAAGATTCGACATTTTATATAATCAGACGATACCATAAATTACAAAATAAGTCAACTATTTGAGTATAGATACTACTATTGGTAACCCATAAAGGGGTGAAGGAATGTATAACGTTGATAAGGGATTAAAGAAAACAATAATTCAGCTTAATAGGATATTATCTACAAAATATGGGGATGTATTATCCCTAGATAAAAAAACCTTTAGAGATTTTATTCATGAAAATGTAGGAACTATAACCAAAATTCAAAGGCTTAATAGGGAAAATATATCCCTATGTGCCCAAAAAGGCGGAATACTTGGGGTAGATGGTTCCAATAATCGGATGGGAGGGGCATACCCTCATTTTGTGGAGATATATCAGGGGTTGGCATTATCTAGCATTGAGGGCAATAGGCCCATATTTAAGACGGACTTCTACACCCCCCTATACCCTGAGGAAGGGGATAACCCATTGGAGGATTTAAGCGAAGGAGAGGAGTCCATAAGGAAGAGAAAGCTTTCCACAATAGAGGTGGAGGCAGCCCTGGAGGGGATCAAACAATTCAACCCCTACGCAGTGTTTATGGATGGTTCTTTAATCAGATACAATATAGAATGTTCCGACATATGGATGGAATTGAGGGAAGAGTGCGAGAAGAGGAATATAGTAATCATCGGGATTATAGAGGATATTAAGACCTCCATAATAGGGAAGCTGTTATCGGAACATGGTCTATTGGAAAGAGAGGGGCATTTTTACGATAGAGAGCTATTGTATGGCCTATTGGAATATGGAGAAATGATCTTAATAGATGAGGGGGTAACCAAGAAAAGCGATGAAGGATTCTCCACCCTATTTATGAGGAGTTCCCAGTCCCCGGCTGTAATAGGGATAGATATACTGGATAGTCAAAGGGAATATCTTGAATACATGGCAAGGTTGATCCTTAGCCTGACTCCAGAAGATGGTAGAGGGATCCCCCTATGGCTAGATATAGTGGATAGGGAGGTGAGGATTCCAAATCAAATGATAAAGGGACTGTTGGAATCCTATTTAGATAGGGAGATATTGGAGCTGTTTTTCGTACCAGAGAGGGATAAGAGGACGCTTTAGGAGGGATATAGATGAAGGTTGTTGGGATTACAACACAGCAGGAGGTATATGTAGGGTCTAAGGATAAAAATTTTAGGATAAATGAGTTTTTAATCATAGAGGATCCTCATCAAGGGGATTTAATGGGAGAGGTAGTTGAGGCTAAGACTTATAATAAATATATACCATTGAGCATCCATGGGGATTTGGCGGATAGCTCTGTGATAGAGTCCTTAAAGGCTATAGGGTATAATATAGAAGAGGATACCATATACATAGCTAAGATAACGCTTTTAAATGAGGCTTTATATCCGATAGAAACCGGTTCTGATGTAAGGCCCCCGGCCTTTCATGAGGTAAAGGATTTAATGGTCCAATCCGATGCAGATGAAGGATTGGTGCTAGGGGTGATCAAGAATACAGATCAGATGGCAGGGGATATGGATGAACAGTATAAGAATCTGTTATATACATTTGAAGAAGGAAAGCTATTGGACCAAAAGGATATTCCATACATATTCAATATAAGGGATATGCATCAATACCCTCATATCGGAGTATTTGGAGGTTCAGGTTCTGGCAAATCCTTTGGCCTTAGGGTAATTTTAGAAGAGCTTATGAAACTGAATATACCTACCATTGTATTGGATCCTCACTTCGAGATGGATTTTAGTGAAACCGAAAGCTACATGGATAAGGGGAAAATCAATATGTATAAAGATAGGTTTAAGTGCATGCAGGTAGGGTTTCATATCGGAGTTAGGTTTGAAGATCTATCCACCCAGGATATTAAAAACCTATTGGATGCCTCTGGAAAGCTAACGGACTCTATGAGCAATGTGGTGGATATACTGTTTAAGAGAAAGGATTCCTACAATAGTTTTTTAAATAGGCTCAACATGCTGGTTGAAGCTCAGGAAGAAGGTTCTTTGGATAGGATAAATGCCAGGATAGCTGGAGCCGCATCGGATTTAGAAAGGGAAGGATGGCAGAAGAGGAAGGAAATCTATTTAAACTACGATAACATATGTCCCTACAGTTCGGTGCGGGGAATAATATGGAGGCTTCATAGATTGAACAACGAGGGGATATTTAGCAAGGATATAAGGCCTATAGAGGAAGGACTACATATGGGTAAATTGATAGTTATTCAGGGAAGTACTAGGATACTTCAAGTATTTAGTACCTATCTACTGAATAATTTATACGGGAAAAGGCGAGGTTATAAGGATGCACAATATAAGCATACCGCAGCTGAATACTTCCCTCCATTTATAATAGTGATGGATGAAGCCCATAACTTTGCACCTAAGGGGTATGATTCCCCATCCAAATCCATATTGAAGGAGATCTCCCAAGAGGGAAGAAAATATGGTTCCTTCCTAATACTGGCCACCCAACGGCCTACCCTATTGGATGAAACAATAACGGCCCAATTGAATACCAAGTTCATATTTAGAACTGTTAGAGCTTCTGATATACAAACTATAAAAGAGGAGACGGATATAACGGAGGAGGAATCTAGGCGACTTCCCTATCTAAGGACTGGGGATGTGTTCATATCTCAGGCCTCCATAGGTAGGACCATATTCTCCAGAATACGGGCTGCTATTACCACTAGCCCTCATACGGAAAATCCATTTGATGAGTTAAAAAGCAGGGTGGAAGAAGATGAGGGAAAATTTTTAGAGCTAATAGAGGATAAACTGCCCATAAATGGGGACGATCTTATAAATGTTATCAAGGAGATAGAAGAGGATACAGGAATCACTTATTCCTTTGAGTTCTTTAAGGAAAAGCTGGATTATTTAGTGGACAAGGGGTATATCCAAAAGGAAAAAACTCCATTTTTTGATGTCTATAAGTAAATATTGTTCAACCCCTTTCATATATTTCATATGAAAGGGGTTTTTTTTATGCTTAATACAATTTGGTTTTTGATGATTTTCATTGGTATAGTGTATGGAATTATGACTGGAAACATTGAAGCGGTAAATGATGTAATATTAAGGGAAGCGGGGGAAGGGGTAACCTTTACCATAGGACTAATTGGAATAATATCCCTTTGGTTAGGAGTGATGAGTGTAGCTGAAAAATCTGGGCTTATGAATAGCATATCCAATCTATTTAGGCCTGTGGTGAGGATTTTATTTCCTCAAATACCTAGAGCACATCCAGCGGAAAGATGGATATTGATGAATTTTATTGCCAATATGTTTGGAATGGGAAGCGGAGCCACCGCATTTGGCCTTAAGGCCATGAAGGAATTGGATAGCTTAAATCCACATAAAGGAAGGGCTACCAATTCTATGGCTATGTTTTTGATAATCAACATGTCTGCATTACAGTTGATACCGTTGACCATAATAAAGATTCGGTATGATTATGGTTCCAATAATCCCACCGGGATAGTTGGGCCTACGATACTGGCTACTACATTGTCCACAATGATAGCTGTGATTATTGGAAAGATATTTGAGGGAGGGAAATCATGATAGAAATCATATCTATAGGGATAGTACCCATATTAATTTTGATAATACTTGGGCATGGCTATATAAAAGGTGTGGATATATATGCAGCCTTTATAGAGGGGGCCAAGGAAGGGTTTCAGACAGCGATAAGGATCATGCCCTATCTAATAGCCGTATTTATAGCCATAGGCATATTTAGGGATTCCAGCGCATTGGAGATGTTTACCGATATATTAAGGCCTATAACCAACTTATTGGGCATACCGGAAGAGGTGCTTCCGCTGATAATGGTTAGGCCCATATCCGGAAGTGGGGGGTTAGGTATAGTGAGGGATATAATAGAATATTATGGTCCCGATTCCTTCCCTGGATGGGTTGCCTCTATAATGATGGGTTCATCGGAGACCATATTCTATACCATGGCCTTGTATTTCGGTTCTGTAGGCATAGAGGATCATAGACATACCTTGAAAGCATCCTTAGTGTCCTATGGTATATCCATATTTACTACTATATTTATATCTAGATTATTTTACTGATTCGATATATTTGCCAATATTAGATCATGGTTATATAGGAATGGATATAAAATTATAATAAAAAATACGGAAATTTGACCTGCATCAAGGTTTAATTAAGAAGTGTGGGATAATATATAAATACAGAGTAAGGAAAATGGGAAATAAAAAACGATATGGATAAGGAGGAAAAGATGCAAAGATTTATTTTCAAAAACAAAAATCGGATTACACTAATAAATGGAATTTTAATAGCCATTGCCTTTATTAGCAAATGGGCAATAAATAATATGAACATTTTTACTTGGGCATTAATAATTGCTTCCATATTAGGGGTAGCGCCCATTGTTATTCAGGCATATCAGGCGCTACGGGTAAAGGTGGTCAGTATAGATGTATTGGTTACCATTGCCGTTGTAGCAGCCTTTTTAATTCAGAATTTTGAAGAATCAGCTATAGTTACATTTTTATTCCTATTTGGTGCTTATTTAGAGCAGCGCACATTACACCAAACCCGATCAGCTATTAAAGAATTAACGGAGATGGCACCGGAAAGTGCATTAAAACAGATGGATAATGGCGAATTTGAAGAGGTTGAAGTAGACGATGTGGATATAGGTGATATATTGTTGGTTAAAACGGGGGCTAAGATTCCAGTGGATGGCACTGTCCTATCAGGTGAGGGTAGTGTTAACGAGGCAAGCATTACAGGGGAATCCATCCCAGTTGCTAAGGAGAAAGGCTTAAAAGTATTTGCAGGCACCATATTGGACAATGGAACTATTCAGATTGTGGCTGATCGAGTAGGTGAGGATACAACCTTTGGAAAGATTATCGAACTTGTAGAGGAAGCCCAGGATTCAAAATCTGAAGCCGAACGGTTTATAGATAGGTTTTCAAAGTATTATACCCCTGCTGTTTTGATAATATCGTTTATAGTCTGGCTATTTTCCCGGGATATCGAATTGGCTATCACCATATTGGTTCTAGGTTGCCCAGGTGCCTTAGTTATAGGTGTACCGGTATCCAATGTTGCAGGCATAGGAAATGGAGCGCGCAATGGCGTCCTACTAAAGGGTAGCGAAGTGATTAGCGATTTCAGTAGATTGGATACAATGGTATTTGATAAAACGGGTACCTTAACCGCAGGAAATCCAAGTGTGGCTGAAAAGGAATATTATGGGGACGATATTGAAAAAGCCTTAAGTTACTTGGCAAGCGTTGAAAGGGAATCGGACCACCCGCTAGCAAAGGCAGTTCTAGAGGATATTGGGGAAGTAACATATTTAGCAGTGGAGGATACAGAAGTTATAAAAGGTGGCGGAATTATAGCCAATGTAGATGGGCATAGGATAGCCGTAGGTAATGTTGCACTTATGAAAAGGGAAAAGGTTGAACTTAGCGATAGAGTAAAAGCTGATGTAGCCCGATTTGAGAGGAATGGAAACTCCCTCGTTCTAACATCGGTGGATGGAGAGCTGAAAATTTTGATGGGGGTTCGGGACCAGATACGCCCTGGAGTTAAGGAGGATTTACAGAGGTTAAGGAGGCTAGGGGTGAAGAACTTAATCATGCTATCTGGTGACAATCAAGGAACGGTGGATGCAGTTAGCCGTGAACTTGGATTAACGGAAGCCTATGGAAATATGTTACCTGAAGATAAATCCGAATATATTAGAAGATTAATTGAAGATGAAGGTCAAATTGTCGCCTTTGTTGGAGATGGTGTAAACGATAGTCCATCATTGGCCTTAGCCCATATTGGTATAGCCATGGGTGGTGGTACAGATGTAGCCATTGAGACATCGGATGTTGTATTGATGAATTCAGACTTTGGGCGATTACCTCATGCTCTAGGATTGACAAAGGCAACAGCTAGGAATATGAAACAGAATATATTTATCGCCGTAGGTATCGTATTCATTCTATTAGCCAGTGTGCTATTTAGCGATTGGATGAATATGTCCATAGGGATGCTGGTACATGAAGGTAGCATATTGGCCGTTATACTAAATGGTATGAGATTACTGCGCTACAATCTAAAAAAGATATAGGATGAAAATTTTGACCTAAATCAAAGCTTTATTATAAGAAATAGGGTAAAATTAAATTATAGGATATAGCAGGACATATATTGATTAGAAAACAAGAAAGGAGAATAGGATATGAAAGCAGCAACAATTCAATTGGAAGATTTAGCATGTCCATCATGCACCCAAAAAATTGAAGGGGCGCTCAATAGCTTAGAGGGCATTGATGAGGACTCCATAAAGGTATTATTCAATTCCAGCAAGGTGAAGTTTAACTTCGATGAAGATGGGCTATCGATAGAGGAGATAGAACTTGCAATCAATAGGCTAGGATTCGATGTTATTAAATCTAGAGTAAGATAGAATTAAGATAAACTGATACACCCCCTTAGATTTACGGGAGAAGTAAATTAAGGGGGTTGTTATATTTATTGAAATTATGAATGGAATAGCTATAGATTTTGAAATAGTCACCTTTAAAAGATGGCCCCTATTAGCAAGTTTGGGAAGTTAGTGATAAAATCATAGATATTGGGTATTTATAAACTAATGAAAATAGATAAAAAACAAGGGGGAAGACAATGAAGTTTATTTCATGGAATATTGATTCTTTAAATGCAGCCTTAACGGGTGTTTCAGCTCGGGCTGAATTATCCAGACAGGTACTAGATACAATCATAGGGCATGATCCAGAAGTTATAGCACTACAGGAAACAAAATTGCCTAGTAGCGGACCGACCAAGAAACATCTATCAATTTTAGATGAAATGTTTCCAAACTATAAAATTGTTTGGAATAGTTCTGTAGAACCTGCTCGTAAAGGTTATTCAGGTACAATGTTTCTATACAAAAAACATTTAGGGGCAACTGCTTTTTTTCCAACATTGGATGCACCAGGTACTATTGATTATGAAGGTAGAATTATTACTTTAGAATTTGATGATTTTTACTTGACCCAAGTATATACCCCTAATGCGGGAGAGGACTTAAATCGGTTAGAAGAACGGCAGATATGGGATATGAAGTATGCTGATTATCTAGCAAAACTAGATAAAGAGAAATACGTTATTGCAGCAGGTGATTTCAATGTGGCCCATAAAGAAATAGACCTAGCCCATCCTGATAACAATCGCCGTTCAGCTGGCTTTACTGATGAAGAGCGCCAAGGCTTTACCAATCTTTTAGAAAAGGGCTTTACAGATACATTCCGCTATATTCACGGTGATATAACAGGTATGTATACCTGGTGGGCCCAAAGAGCTAGGACAAGCAAAATAAATAATTCAGGCTGGAGGATTGATTACTGGTTGGTTAGTGACAGAATTGCAGATAGGGTCAAAAAATCTGAGATGATCGATTCAGGCCCGAGACAAGACCATACACCAATATTACTAGAAATTGATCTGTAGTCTATTAAACAATGGAGAGATTACTATACAAAAAATACCTTAATATGCTTGATAGAGCCCGGGAGCGGGCAAAAAAGCTAAATAAACAGGTAGAATCAATGCAAATGGATGTAGGAAAAATGGATTTTCCGGAATTCAGGTTACAAATAATAAAAAGTAAAAGATTTATATAAATATTATCGGGTAATTTTATTATTTTTCTTGATTAAACATATAGCATTTTTATAATTCATTTTCTTTTCAAAAATTCCTTCATCATACCAAGGGGTTAACTGGTGGGCTATACTGGTTAACCTTTTTATTATGACTGCAATCAATGTGGGCAAACTTGGTAAAACCATTGACAACTAATATGAGGTGTTATATACTAAATTTAACAACAGAAAAACAATGTAATATTTTAGATTTAACATAAATTGAGGGGGTGCAAAATGAAATTAGGGGAAATTGCTAAAATAAGAACAGGGTTAGTCTTAACTAGGAAAAAAGCAAGTATTAAGTATGAGGTTAAAGACATATATAAACTAATAACATTAAAAAATATTGGAGATAATGGAGTACTTAATAAAGAAGCCTTTGAAACCTTTCCAAGCAATGATAAACTAGGCAAAGAATATTTTACCCAAAAAGGAGATATTCTCATTAGATTAAGTGCTCCCTATACAGCTATATATATTGATGAAAGAATAGAAGGCTTATTAGTACCATCTTATTTTTCAATAATTAGGCTTAAAACGCAAAAGTATATTCCAGAGTATATTGCATGGTATCTTAACTCTGATAGAGCAAAAAGAGAATTTATTAAATCACAGACAGGAACAGCCATGTCAACTACTAATAAAACAGTTCTTTCATCCATTGATATAAAGGAAATCTCAATAAATCAGCAAAAAGATATAGCTAAAATCCAAGAACTATATTTAAAAGAAAGGGAATTATTAAGTAGGTTAATTGAAGAAAAGGAAAAGTATTATAAGGGAATTACCGGTAAGCTAATTAACAAAAATTAAAGGGGGAAAAACTAATGGAAACAGAGACAACTCAATCTCAAATTAATCAAATATTATGGGAAGCTTCAGATACTTTTAGGGGTAAAATTGACTCAAGTATATATAAGGACTATATTCTTGTAATGCTTTTTATTAAATATTTAAGCGATACTTATAAGGAGCATTTAGAAGAATATACAAAAAGATATAAAGGGAACGAACAAAGGATTAAAAGGGCCATGTCTAGGGAGAGATTTATAGTAAGTGAAGAATCTACTTTTGATTACCTTTATAGCAAGAGAAATGCCCCAGAAGTAGGGGAAGAGATCAATAAAGCCTTAGAGAAGCTAGAAGAAGACAATCCACAAAAATTAAGAAATATATTTAGAAATATAGATTTTAATAGTGAAGCAGTATTAGGACAAACCAAGGATAGAAATGCTATGCTAAGGACACTTTTAGAAGACTTTGCTAAACTAGATTTAAGGCCATCAAGAATAGAAGATGAAGACATCATCGGAAACTCCTATCAATTTATGATAGAAAGATTTGCTTCCGATGCAGGAAAGAAGGGCGGAGAATTTTTTACACCTTCAATGGTATCGGAGCTATTGGCAAGGCTTGTTAAACCTCAAGAAAATGATAGAATCTATGATCCAACTTGTGGTTCAGGATCATTGCTTATCAGAGTAGTAAATCAAGTTCCTAATAGAAAGGTAGCCATATATGGACAGGAAAGAAATGGTCAGACCCATTCCTTAGCTATGATGAATATGTTTTTACATGGTATAGATGATGCTAGAATTGAATGGGGAGATACATTGTCGAACCCACTACATTTAGAAGATGGTAATCTGATGAAATTTCAAGTAATAGTAGCTAATCCTCCATTTTCCTTAGATAAATGGTCCATGGGCTTTGCAGGGGATAATGATGAAAAGTTTAAAATGGAAGCTAGTTTAGATCCTTATGGAAGGTTTGAATGGGGAGTACCACCTAAATCAAGGGGAGATTATGCCTTTGTACAGCATATGTTATATTCCTTAGCAGAGGATGGAAGAATGGCAACAATATTACCCCATGGGGTACTATTTAGAGGAGCTAGCGAAAGAAGAATAAGAAAACAAATAATAGATATGAATCTATTAGATGCAGTAATAGGCTTACCAGAAGCATTATTCTTTGGAACGGGAATCCCAGCATGTATTATGATATTTAAAAAGAATAGAAAAAGAAAAGATGTACTATTTATAGATGCCTCAGGAGAAGGAAACTATGAAAAGGGTAAAAATCAAAACAAACTAAGGGAAAAAGATATAGAAAAGATAGTAAAGACCTATGAAAACTACGAAACCATAGACAAATATTCCTATGTATCAAATATAGATGAAATAAAAGAAAATGACTACAACCTAAATATTCCAAGATATGTAGATACCTTTGAAGAAGAAGAGCCAATAGATATGGAGGAAGTGGCTAAGAATATAAAGAGCATTAAGGAGGAATTGGAAGAAGTAGAGGAAGAGATGGCCAAGTATTTGGAGGAGCTAGGATTATAGAACATTGCTCCTATTAGGGGGATAGATATATGAGTAATTCAGTTAATAAGTCAGATTTTTATTATGGAACTTTTTTAACTAAAGTTTTAGATAATGGCAACAAACCAGCATTAGTTAGCAAGAATGATGGTAGAGGAATATATAAACTAACAACTAATAAAGAAGATTATATTGTATATATAAAATATGCTACTAATAGCAATAAAAATCACAGAAGATGGAATTTTAACTATACAGATAATAATATTGAAGAAATTAGAAAATATATAGAAGAAGATAAAAATATAATATTTGCTTATATATGTGCTTATGATGATTTTAAAAATAGTGAAATAGCAATAGCAAAATTAGAAGAATTAAAGGAATGTATAGACCCGGAATGTGAAAGAAATGAAAGCAATAGAGTAACCATATACAAAAAGCCCTATAGCCCAGTCCTAAGAATGTATGGTACAAAAAGAGCAGATATAAAGGAAGAAAAGGATAATACAATACATCTAAGAAGAAACAGGATAAATGAATTATAGTGGAGGTGTAAGTTTGAAAGAGGAAATAAAAGAACGGATAGAAAAGATAAACAGAGGAGAAGTACCTGAAGGGTATAAGAAGACTAAGGTGGGGATTATACCTGAGGATTGGGAAGTTAAGAAGTTGGGGGAACAAGGAGAATTTTTTAGAGGAAGAGGAATACCAAAGTCGAAAATTTTAACTAAAGGTATTGGATGTGTAACTTATGGTGAAATATATACAACCTATAATTATACTTTTAAAAATTTTAAGTCCTATATTAATGAAAAGACAGCTCAAGATAGCATTCCTATAAAGAAAAATGATATTTTATTTGCGGGTTCTGGTGAAACATTAGAGGAGATAGGCAAATGTATAGCTTATTTAGGCGAAGATGAGGGCTATGCAGGGGGCGATATAGTTGTATTTCGACCCTATAACATGGACGGGGAAGTACTAGGATATTTATTAAATCATGATATTATAAATCGTCAGAAATAT